>CBFGNI010000021.1:0-21930 GCA_965650105.1 uncultured bacterium
ATAGGAAATGAAGTGCGGAGGTTGCACCCAAATAAATCAGTGCTGTATGTCAGCGCTGAAAAATTTATCAATCAGTTCATCGATCACTCGAAGAATAATGAGGTGAACGATTTCATACATTTCTATCAGTTGATAGATGTATTGATAGTAGATGATATACACTTGTTCGTACCTGCAATTAAAACGCAAGATGTTTTCTTTGCGATATTCAACCACCTTCACCAAAGTGGCAAGCAAATAATACTTACCAGCGATACCCCTCCTAAAGATATGGAAGGGATGCAGGAACGCTTGTTAAGCCGTTTCCGCTGGGGGTTGAATGCAGATATACAAGCGCCTGATTTTGAAACGCGCCAATCTATACTGCAAATGAAAATGAGACAGGAAGGATTGGAAATACCCGAAGATGTAGTAAAGTATGTTGCCTATAATGTACAAAGTAATGTACGCGAGCTTGAAGGCGCATTGATCGCATTGTTCGCACAAGCTACCCTCAATAAGAAAGAGATAGATATAGAACTGGCAAAGCGAGTAATGAAGAATTTTGTGAAGACTGCTGCGCGTGAAGTGACTATTGAGAATATACAAAAAATGGTTTGCGAATATTTCCACCTGCCGTATGATAGGCTGCTTGCCAAAACACGTAAGCGGGAAGTGGTGCAAGCACGCCAGATAACTATGTTTCTTGCAAAGAAATTTACGAAAAGCTCTTTAAAAAATATTGGCGAACATTTCGGCGGGTTCGATCATACTACAGTTATTCACTCATGCCAAACGGTGAATACAAAGAACAATTGCTGGAATTACAACAAAAAGTGCAACTGGCAAGTATTTAAAAACTGTCTGAAAAATCTTTTGTTTTTTCGTTAATAAAACTATCTTTGCAGTCCCCAAACGGGGTGAAACAAAAAAGTTCTTTACACGCTGTAGGCCTTTGGTTTACAGATACCTAGGTGAGGTGGGAGAGTGGCCGAATCCAATAGTTTGCTAAACTGTCGTACGGGTTAAACCGTACCGCGGGTTCGAATCCCGCCCTCACCGCTGCCCATAAAAATATTGATGGCAATGTCATCAATCCGGTTCGGGAAGTAGCGCAGCCCGGTAGCGCACCTGGTTTGGGACCAGGTGGTCGCAGGTTCGAATCCTGTCTTCCCGACTTAAAAGGACAAAACAGATTTATACTGTTTTGTCCTTTTTATTTCCACCTTAATCGTTGTCTATAAATATATAAGTTTGGCTGCTTCGCTGATGCGATTAATTTGAATAGTAATAGACTCCAAAACCTGAGAAACGTAGCACTACGGAGCAGGTTTATGCATGATGGCAGACTTAAATCGCTTGAAGAGGTTATCGAATTCTATAACAATGGCAGTGTTCACGTGTAGGTAATCTTGATCCTATCATGACTAAGCCGGGCAAAGAATATGGTTTATAACTAACACATGAGGACAAGCAGCATCTGCTTGCTTTTCTTTAAACCCTTACTGATCCAACTTAATTAGTGATACAGCATTGTCACATTTTAGAATAAAGACAATTTTGTCTTTTGTATAAATTGTTTTTGTATTTTTGTAATGAATGGAACCAATGCCCATAAAAAGAAGTAAGGAGCTGGCGCCTTTATCGCGCGATCATCATCATGGCTTGCTGCTGTGTTGGAAGATAAGGAATGGTGTAAAGAATCATATCGACAGTAATCGGATCTCCCGGTATATTATCTTTTCTTTCAGGGAAGAATTGAGCGAGCATTTCAGACAGGAAGAAGAGATCCTGTTTTCTTTATTATCTGATGAGGAAGTACTAAAGCAGCAAGCATTGGAGCAACATGGCAGTCTGTGGGAGCAAGTAACGAAGATAGAGTCTCAACAACAATTGGATACAATGCTTCTGCTGGCTTTTGCAGATACACTAGATACACATATCCGCTTCGAAGAAAGACAACTGTTCCCTTTCATTGAACAAACCGTTGATACAGCAAAACTGCACACTGCAGGTATGGAGATCGATGCCTGCCAACAGGTAGGTCAACTGCAATGGGAAGATGAATTTTGGAAAAAAAATTAATTGATTATGTTTTCAAAGGCTTGTGAATACGGAATTAGAGCAACAGTGTATATCGCTTCTGAGGCAAAAGAATATCATAAGGTAGGTATCCAGCAGATATGCGATCATATCGAAGCTCCTTTACATTTCACTGCCAAGATACTGCAGACATTAAGCCGCCGTCATATCATTAGTTCCCAGAAAGGACTCAATGGCGGTTTCTACCTCGATGATCATCAGAAAAGGAAACCAATAAAGCATATCGTTGAAGCTATTGATGGGAACGAGGTGTTTACAGGCTGTGGCCTGGGGCTTAAACAATGCTCTGAAACCAAGCCTTGTCCCATTCACAACCAGTTCAAGGCAATCAGGAATCAGCTTAACAAAATGATGGATGCTACAACCATAGAAATACTTGCCGATAAACTAAAAAACGGAGAGACCGTTCTGATGTAAATTTTTTTGTTTAAATAAAGGATGATTTTGTCTTTTGTGTAAAGACATATGAAACGTTTTAATTTCTGGATACGGATGAGCCCGGTTAACCTGGCATTAGTGGCACTAGTAGGTCTGTTTCTTAGAAGGTAATAAACTCAAACATATCCAATCTATTTCATAATCATAAAATTAAAAACAATGGAAGACGTAATCATCAATGTTACTCAACTGGAGCCCAGATTGAAACATCCAACCATATTTGATGCATTCGACCACTTAAATGCTGGTGTAGCTGTAGTCATACACAATGATCACGATCCTAAACCGCTATATTACCAGCTATTGGCACAGCGTGGTAATTGCTTTTCCTGGACATATCTTTCCGAAGGGCCACAAGAATGGCAGGTAGAGATTCGAAAGCATAATACCGACACAGAAACGGTTGGTGAAATTGCTGCCAAGGATATGCGTAAAGCGGCGCGGCTAAAAGAACTGGGAATTGACTTCTGTTGCGGCGGGAAAAAATCACTGCAACAGGCCTGTCAGGACAAAGGACTGGATGTGATCAAGGTGCAGCAAGAACTTGAAGATGCTACCAGACAGCCGGTATCGGCAAATCCACTTAATTTCAATAGCCTGTCGTTATCATTTTTAGCAGACTATATTGTTAATGTACATCATGCATACGTTATTGAACAGGCACCGGTAATAGAAGATTTGGCGCAGAAGGTGGTTGGCCATCATGGTGGCCATATACCTGCTCTGCCGAGGGTATATCAAATGATGGCTAGCTTGCGTGCAGAGCTCTTCAATCATATGGAAAAGGAGGAACAAGTGCTTTTCCCTACCATTAAGCTCATCGAGGCAGGAGGCGCTGGGTCAGTAGCATCAATCAGTGAACTGATACACCTGATGGAAAGCGAACACGATATAGCAGGTGATCTCATTAAGGAGATACGATTCCTTACTCATGACTTCACAGCCCCGGAAGAAGCATGCAATAGCATGAAAATCCTCTATTATAAACTGGAGGAATTCGAGCACGACCTGCTACAACATATTCACCTGGAAAACAATATCCTGTTTCCAAAAGCGATAACCATGCAGGAATCTAATTCAAGGGTGTAACTCTTCTATCATAATGTAAAGCTATATCTATGAAGCCTATAACAGCCAACGCAAAGATTGTGACATGCGATTATGTAATTGCCGAAGATAGAGCTGTGATGCAACAGAAAACTTCTGTGGCATTTGACTGGCGCCTGGAGTACGAGGTGATATAGAAAGCGGTGAAGATCCCTTTACAAGAATCATGGGTCACCTCTCAGTATGGCAACAGGGGAGGTGCTATTGTTGGTCAATTCATTCAAGCTTACCCCGCTGACACATATTCTGCGGGGAAACATTATGAAACAGAAGTGAATCATATCATTGCCAGTGAGGTACATACCTCAATACGAAAAACTGCCAGGGTCAGGGAAAGAAACGCTACCGAAAAAATAAACGTGAACAAATTCGAACTGATGCTACTATGTATAAGGATAAAATGAAGACCATAATGTACTCAATTTGCCTGTCTCAACCTATGATTACTGTGCTGGATAGCCTCCGATACTTATCGGAAAATATATAGCTTTATTTGTCCATTATAAGAAGTGGCCTCTATTTAAGATTATAATAGTAAAATATTCCCCTTAGTAAGTCGGAATTGCACCACTTATCGTACCAGTACAGTATCTAAATTTGCCTTATAACAACAGTCATTTAAACCATTAAAACAAAGTAAAATGAGTACAGAAAACAAATCACCCATCACAATAAGTAGCACTATCAATGCCCCTGTTAACAAAGTATGGGAATACTGGACAAAGCCTGAGCATATTACTCAATGGAGTAGTGCATCGGACGATTGGCACACACCACGCGCTGAAAATGACCTTAGAACAGGTGGATCCTTCCTTTCGAGAATGGAAGCAAAGGACGGAAGTTTTGGATTTGATTTTGGTGGCGTGTATGATGAAGTTGATACACACAAAAAAATAGCATACACTATGGGTGATGGAAGGAAAGTGAAGATCGCCTTTTTACCTAACGGGAATCAGACCGAGATACACGAAATTTTTGATCCTGAAAACGAAAACCCTATAGAAATGCAGCAACAAGGTTGGCAGGCTATATTGAACAACTTTAAAAAATACGCTGAGAAGTAAGCGAAGGATGGTTACTAATTAATAAAATGGCCCGCAATTTTGCGGGCCATTTTATTAAAGCTATTTCTATTAAGAATACTAATAAGAAACCAGTTTCTCAGTATGTACTTGTTCGCCTGTAACAATTTGAACCATATACATGCCTTTTACTGATATTGCATTTGCCGGTATTTCTATACGGTTAACACCGTTAGTAAGGTTAGATTGTGTTTTGTAAACCAGTTTGCCGGTTACATCAGTTACCACTACAGAGGCAGTTTTATTTTCGTTGTCTTTAATTACAACGAACGTGCTACCTGTTGTTGGGTTAGGCGCTAATACAATATTTTGTTTATCGTTAAGCAGTGTATTAACACCCAGTGGGTATGGGCTAACGTTGATACGGTCAATATAGAAGTTATTACCTGTTGCAATACGGCCAGCTGTGTTAGGGTCAACACTTGACCTATAACGGAAACGGAACAATGTATTGCCTGTACGGGCTTCTGAAGGTAGGTTAATGCTATGTAGCTTCCAATCGCCAGTCCATAAAGGTCGGAAAGGATTAGAATAAGTACCGTAGTTAGCTAACTCACCATCTTTCAGGCTATCCAGCTTTTTCCATGTAGCGCCGCAGTCTATTGAATATGCTATCAGAAGTGCATCATTCATTAAGTCAGGATTAGTTACACGGTAAGCACCGGCAGACATAAAGTTCAAATTACAGTCACCATTTGTCATGCTGCTTAAGTCAAATTTTGGTGAGAAGAAATCATCAAAATCACCACCAAAGTTGCCGGTGTAAGTTGCAGGGAAAACGCGCTTGTCAAAGCCGGTATGCACTAAACAGCTATTATCATAAAAACCAGTTTCAGATGTTGTCCAGCTGGTTGGGTTATTATAATAGTTGAAAGTAGGCCATTTGTCTTTATCACTATTTGCGTCAAACTCCTGAACATATCCTGCCATAGGGTTCAACTTATAGTTATTGTCTGCCGCATAAACTACTTTACGTTCAGTTGTACCACTTCCTGTATTGTTACCATTAGCAGTCAGTTTAACAGTAACCCATCCTGGATCACCAAATTTCACTTTTAATGTACCTGTCTTTTGGCTTGAAGTAGATGGATTAGCATTGTTTGAAAATTCCCATGCTACAGAGGTGATAGTATCTCTCCAGCTTTGGTTTTTAAACAGGAACTCTTGTGCATTATCAGCACACATGTAATAGTATCTTTCTGCAGTGCTACCCGCCCCCTTTTTCTCTATTGAAAAATCAGCAACAGGTGCCAGGTCATTCTGAGGATCCATGATACCTGTAACAGTCTTCGTAAGATCGCTTAAAAGGTTAACCCTGTTTGCTACTGTACTATGGTTAGCATTGCGTACACGCAATACCTGTTGCATAGTAAACATGTTAGTACAGTTAGAGTAGTCCATCAGGTTCTGTACGTTAGTAGTATCAGGATAATCAACTATTACACTTTGTACCGGACCACCACCTGGAGGAGCATAATTATATACTTGTTTGTAGCCATTTGCACAAACACTATCATATAGCGGGCAAGTGCTAAAATGCCCTTTGGTAGGCGGGGTATCATCTACTTCATCATTCCCACAAGCTTCACCAGGGCCTACACCGCTGCTGTTCCATGGGTGATCAAGATTGAATACGTGACCCATTTCGTGTGGTATTGTACCACCGTCAGTAATGTAAGGAGCGGCAACAATGATACCATCACCTTGAGGATTAGATGCGCCACCTGAAGGTTTAAAGGCGTAGGCAAGCGTGATACCGTTGTCCGGATTTGAACCAATAACACCTTCTACCCAGATATTTACATATTTATCAGGAGCCCAAAGATCAAATTTGGCTTGTTCATCACCGCCTTTTGTAAGATATGACTGATGGCGGGTGATACCGGTAGTTGGATTACCATTAGGATCTTTACGAGCCAAACGGAATTCATAATTCATTTTACCAATATACCTTTTGAATGGTTCTATAACGCTCGACAGATCGTTTTTTTGCTGCCAAACAGTATTGAGGTCTTTTACCATTTGAAATATCTCGTCATCTGTCACATATTCAGTACCATAGTCGTGTACTACGTGTACAGCCAAAGGAATATAAAGTGTTTCCTTTGTAGCCTCAGTGTACATTGAGTCGAAGTACTTGTCGTAATCAGGAGAAGAAGAGATCAGTTTATTAAAAGCACCCCTGAGGTAGGCATTCAAAGCCTCTTCAGTAGCTTTTACTTGTGGGTTTTCTTTGATCAGTCTCGCATGTACCTGGTCAGTAGCACATGGTTGAGCGATTGCTGTACTGCCAAGCCCAGCTAAGGCAGACAATAGTAGAATAGCTTTTTTTATCATTGTTTGTTTATTAGTAAAAAATAAATCATTTACTGAAGCTTCAAAGATACTTATTCTGTTAAGAAAATGAAAAGTTTTTTGTCATGAAAGTCTTATATTTAAAGGGGTTGGGTCGTGCTCAGGCATAAATGACAAATAGTTTACAAAACTATTATTGCTTGCATATCCTTTATGATATTTGAATTTTGAACGTAGACCTAACGTGTATGGTTGAAAAAGAAAAACCCCGCTACTAGAGCGAGGTTTCATGTGCCCCGGGCGGGACTTGAACCCGCACACGCATTGCTGCATACAGGATTTTAAGTCCTGCGCGTCTACCAGTTCCACCACCAGGGCTTCCTTCTATTTTGCTGCACGAGGTAATACATGCGCAAACAAAAAATTCCAAACCATAAGGCCTGGAATTTTTTAAGAGCGGAAGACGAGACTCGAACCCGCGACCCTCACCTTGGCAAGGTGATGCTCTACCAACTGAGCTACTTCCGCTTGTGTGTTAAGAACTTTGGGACTGCAAAGATAGAGGAGGAGAAATAATTTCCAAATTCATTTTCATAAAATTTTTTCTTTCAATTGTTTTTAAGGCGTGTATTGCAACATTGGTGCGTGTTATACAGTTTTGCAGTATATCTTTGCGACCAATGAAAAGCCCTTTGTTTACACTTATAAGGAAGGATATACTTATAGAATGGCGGCAAAAACACACGCTGTTTGGTGTATTGTTATATGTAGGCAGTACTGTGTTTGTGGTGTATATGATGAATGGCCAGCCCGATGCGAAAGTATGGAATGCGTTGTTTTGGTTAACACAGCTTTTTGTAGCGGTCAATTCTGTGGCTAAGAGTTTTCTGCAAGAGTCCGCAGCAAGGTTTCGCTATTACTTTACCATAGTAAAGCCAACAACTTTTCTTTTGGCAAAAATGGTATATAGTGCAGTATTGCTCATGGCTATGAGCATGGTCAGCCTTTTACTATTCAATGTTTTGCTGGGTAGCCCATTGGTACAAACGGCACTGTTCGTGTTAGTATCCGCAATAGGCAGCCTTAGTCTATCAGTAATTTTTACTTTTCTTTCTGCGATAGCTGCGAGGGCACAACAAAATGCATCGCTAATGGCTATCCTCGGCTTCCCGCTGGTTACACCTTTGCTTATGATGCTCAGTAAGCTGGCTGCTGTGGCAATTACCCCGGTTTACCAGGCAGGGTGGGGGCAACTTGCCGGTGTACTACTTTTGTTTGATATGCTCATAGTTGTGCTGGGCCTGATACTTTTCCCGTTTTTATGGCAGGAATAGTGCACTTTATTTCATGTTTTTCAATATGAACACATTGTACATTAATACCCTACATTTGCAAAAATTATTTAAGTCCCTATGCGCAGCTCCTGGTGGAAAGTGCTTTGTGTTTTACTCTTAGGCTTTGCTATAATTGGAGGCATATTAATGCCGGCGCCCCGCTTGCATATCCTCAACGAAACAATACGCAATTTATACTTCCACGTGCCCATGTGGTTCACCATGATGGTATTATTCACCTTTGGTGTTATCTATTCTGTTAAATTCCTGCGTTCTAACGATTTAAAGGATGATATATATGCTGTAGAGTTTACCAATACAGGTATTGCATTCAGCATATTTGGCATGATAACAGGCATGGAGTGGGCTAATTATACCTGGGGCGAACCCTGGAGCAATGATCCTAAAGAATTGGGTACGGCGTTATGTATGCTTACCTACTTTGCCTACGCCATACTACGTAGTGGTATAAAAGACCCTGAAAAGCGCGCAAAGGTAAGCGCTGTTTATAATGTATTTGCCTTTGCTTTAATTATACCACTTATAGGTGTTTTACCTCGTATGGTCGATTCACTACACCCCGGTAACGGCGGCAACCCGGCATTTAAACAATATGACAGGGATACTAATATGAACATAGTGTTCTATTCAGCCTGTGTTGGATGGATACTATTGGGTATATGGATAAGCACGCTTTGTGTACGGCAGCGACTGCTGGAATATAACAAGGATAATAAGATATTTTAAAAATAATTGCTCATGCGTAAAGCATCTTTATTAAATGTAATATTCTTTCTGGCTGCCCTGCCTGCTATAGCACAGGAAGCACAGCCTGAAATGGCAGATACCATGCGTTCAAACGGTAAAATATACGTTGTTGTTTTGGTATTAGCTACTATCTTTGCGGGGATTATCACTTACCTCGTAAGGCTTGACCGCAAGATCAGTAAGTTTGAAAAAAATTAATAATCAATAATTTTTCTTTTTAATTAAAACCATATGGTAGAAACAGCTACTGCCAAAGCCAATAAGCAGCAACATTACAGCTTCTTTCATGGCGTAGAGCGCAACTTTGATAAAGCTGCGACCCTTACAAGATTCGAGAAAGGTATACTGGAGCAGATCAAAGCCTGCAATTCAGTTTATCAAATGAAATTCCCGGTTCGCATTGGCGATAAAATTGAAGTTATCGAAGCTTACCGTGTGCAACACTCGCACCACAAGCTTCCTTGTAAAGGCGGTATCCGTTATAGCATGGATGTAAACCAGGATGAAGTGATGGCCCTTGCATCGCTGATGACTTACAAATGTGCTATTGTTAACGTACCATTTGGTGGTGCAAAAGGTGGTATTAGGATCAACCCCAAAAACTACACTCCATACGAGCTTGAAAAGATCACACGTCGTTATACATCCGAACTGGTAAAGAAAAACTTTATTGGCGCGGGTATCGACGTACCAGCTCCTGATTATGGTACAGGTGCACGCGAAATGAGTTGGATAGCTGATACTTATGCATCCCTAAATCCCGGCGATGTTAACGCACTAGGTTGCGTTACAGGTAAACCGGTAAGCCAGGGTGGTGTGCGAGGCCGTACTGAAGCTACTGGCCTTGGCGTATTCTATGGTGTACGTGAAGTTTGCAACACTCCTGATGAAATGAAAAGATTAGGACTTTCAATAGGTGTTGCCGGTAAAAAAGTGATTGTACAAGGCTTGGGTAACGTAGGTTATCATGCTGCTAAATTCTTCCAGGAAGGTGGTGCTATAATAGTAGGCCTTGCTGAATTTGAAGGCGGTATCTATAATGAAAAAGGCCTTGATCTTGAAAAAGTTGTTGCTCACCATAAAGCAACAGGTTCTATACTTGGTTTTGAAGGTGCTCAAGATATCAAAAACAGTTTTGATACACTTGAAATGGACTGTGATATCCTCATACCAGCAGCACTCGAAAATGTTATCAACGCAGGTAATGCAGCGCGCATAAAGGCTAAAATAATAGGTGAAGGTGCTAACGGGCCTCTTACTCCCGAAGCGGATGAAATACTGCTGGCAAAGGGTGCGGTTGTAGTTCCTGATATGTACCTGAATGCAGGTGGTGTAACTGTTTCTTATTTCGAATGGTTGAAAAACCTGAGCCACGTACGCTTTGGCCGTATGGACAAACGTTTCAGTGAAAATCAAAATACTTCTATACTTGCCACTGTTGAAAGCTTAACAGGTAAACAAGTAACAGATATCGAACGTCGTCAGATATTACATGGCCCAGATGAAGTTGATTTGGTTTACTCTGGTCTGGAAGATACAATGATAGGTTCCTATCATGAGATACGCGAATCAATGCTGTCACTAAACATGACAGATATGCGTACTGCGGCTTTTGTAGTTGCTATCAACAAAGTTGGTGTTGCTTACGAAGAGCTGGGTATTTTCCCATAGCAGATATAATACTAATAAACTAACAAGGGCTATCATTTCGATAGCCCTTGTTAGTTTATTAAAACGAATTAGGGCCTTGTTTGGGTCTTGGTTTCTGTTTGAACTTGTTATTCCTGTTTTTGTGAAAACCACCTGATATTGCCCCCGGCCTTTTAACCACTTGTTTGTTTTTGGGTAAATTGATGATCACTCTGCCCGATTCACTTGAAGGGAACGGGTGTGTATCAACCACCGGTATAGGGAAACCCAATAGTTTTTGAATGTCTTTTAGCTCGCTTAGCTCTTCAGCATCGCAAAAAGAAAGCGATATGCCACTGGCTCCCGCACGCGCAGTACGGCCTATGCGATGCACGTATGTTTCAGGTATATTAGGCAGATCGAAATTAATAACATGCGATATGGCATCTACATCAATACCTCTTGCTGCAATATCAGTAGCAACTAATACAGGAGTTTCTCCCGATTTAAAGTTACTCAAAGCACGTTGCCTCGCATTTTGAGATTTATTACCGTGTATTGCTTCCGCTTTTATGCCATCTTTATGCAGGTCTTTTACTACTTTGTCTGCACCATGTTTGGTACGCGTAAAAACAATAGCACTGGTTACTTCTTTGCCTTTCAGTAAATAGGCCAGCAGTTTCTTTTTATCTTTTTTATCTACATAGTATAAAGATTGGTCAATCTTTTCTGCTGTAGATGAAACAGGTGTCACTTCAACTTTTTCAGGTTTATGTAATATTGTATTAGCCAGCTTTTGTATTTCAGCAGGCATGGTAGCCGAGAAAAACAAAGTTTGCCTTTGGGTGGGCAACATCGCAACCACTTTCTTTACATCATGTATAAATCCCATATCCAGCATCCGGTCAGCTTCATCCAATACAAACAGATTAATGTCTTTCAGGTTGATGTGTTTTTGTTGTATCAGGTCAAGTAGTCTACCGGGTGTAGCTATTAAAATATCAGTGCCATTTTTCAATGCTTGTACCTGCGATCCTTGTGGTACGCCACCAAATATTACCAGCGATTTTAAGCGTAGGTTTTTACCATAGTTCTTAAAGCTTTCATCTATCTGTATAGCTAATTCGCGTGTTGGGGTAAGTACCAGGGCTTTAATGCTTCTATTGTAGGCTTTGTTTTCTGCTTGTTGTTGTGTAAGCAGTTGTAATACAGGCAATGCAAAGGCTGCTGTTTTACCTGTGCCTGTTTGAGCACAGCCTAAAAGGTCTTTCTTTTTCAGCACTATCGGTATAGCTTCTTGCTGTATCGGGGTGGGATGTGTATATCCTTCTGTCTCTAATGCCTCCAACAATGGGGCTATCAGGTTTAATTCTTTAAATGTCATTTAGTATATAATAAAATTACCGGGGCCGGTCTACATTTTAGGCGGGAACTCAATAATTGCTGTGCAAAGATACTGGTTTTTATTTATGTGATGTTTGTCTCACCCCTTCGGGGTTATGATAGTAAATAATATTATAACTATGTTCGCCTCTTCATTATGAAAAATATCGTTCTATTATTGGCACTCACATGCTCACTACTTGTAGCCAATGCACAAAGCAAATCAGCAAAACCATTAACTATTGGCGTAACCGATAAAATTGTTTCGAAAGAACTTTCTGAAACACGCCTGTTAAATATCTATCTGCCCGATAGCTACGCTAATAACGATACAGCCCCATATCCGGTTATCTATTTACTGGATGGCTCTACTAACGAAGACTTCCTGCACATTATGGGCCTGGTACAATACCTTACCATGATAGGTGCTATGCCTGAAACAGTTGTTGTGGGTATAGCCAATGTAGATCGTAGAAGGGATTTTACATTTCCCACCCAAGTAGAAGAGGATAAAAAGTTAGTGCCTGTTTCTGGCGGGGCTACAAAGTTTATATCCTTCGTAGAGAAGGAACTGAAACCATACGTAGAGCGCACTTATAAGGTGAGTAAACAAAGTACACTAATTGGGCAGTCGTTGGGCGGACTGATGGCTACGCAGCTATTGTTCAGCAAGCCGGAATTGTTCAACAATTATATAATTGTGAGTCCCAGTCTGTGGTGGAACAACGAATCTCTCTTGCAACAAACAAAGTTGTTAAAAGATAAGTCTTATGCGGACACTAAAGTGTATGTAGCAGCGGGCGAAGAGGGCGAGAGGATGATAGATGACGCAAAAAGGCTAAACAATATTTTACAACAGAATATGATAAACTCCAGCTTCCATTTCATGCCTGCTGAAACACACCTTACAATATTGCATAACTGTATTTACAACGCTCTTCAGGAAATTAACAAAGTAAAATAGCTTCTGCTTTCGGATACTGGAGATTAGCTGTTATTTTTGTTACAAATAGGTACTGATGAACGGTAATGCAATTGTTTCTTTAAGAAATGCCAATATATACCAGGGTAAAAGCGAGATATTACACAATGTAAATCTTGAAATAGGTAAGGGCGAGTTTGTTTACCTGATAGGTAAAACAGGTACAGGTAAATCCAGCCTGTTGAAGACATTATATGGCGACCTTTATTTAAAAGAAGGAGATGGTGAAGTTGTGGGATTCGATTTGAAAAAATTAAAGTGGCAAAATATACCGCAACTAAGACGTAATCTTGGCATTATATTCCAGGATTTTCGTCTGCTTACAGATAGGAATGTGCATGACAACCTTGAATTTGTTTTAAAAGCTACGGGTTGGACTGATAAAATAAAGATCAAAGAAAAAATAGAAAACGTTCTTTCTAAAGTAGGTCTGCGCGAGAAAGGTTTCAAAATGCCTTACGAAATGTCGGGTGGCGAACAGCAGCGGGTAGATATAGCACGTGCATTGCTCAACAACCCTAAGCTAATAGTTGCTGATGAACCTACCGGCAACCTGGACCCGGAAACTACCGATGAAATAATGCAGATACTACTCAATATATGTAAAGATTACCATGCTGCCGTTATTATGGCTACTCACGATTACTCTATCATTCAAAAGAACCCTGCAAGGGTAGTACGTATTGAAAGTAATACTGTGAAGGAAATTTCAGCAGTAGGTTTAGTATAACTAATATCCCCTCGCGGCTTTAAATAGGTGCTTTGCTAAGCTGTAAGGGTACAGTATTGGAAGTAGCAATATGTACAGCGGGTTAAGCTTACCCAGGCGACGGAATGCCCTCAATTCCCCTTTTCGCATTTTCCATTTATCGGCTCTAAGGCCTCCGGTGCTAAGTACCGGCCTGTTTATTTGCGTCAGGGGTATGTTGATGAAGAATACATGGTTTTTATGGGCAATACGCAGCCACATGTCATAATCTTCCATGTGGTGCATGGTTGGTTCAAAACGGTATTTATTGTTATTGCGCATAATGGCGCAAGGAGTGGCTATGGGGTTGCCCTGTAACAGCTTTACAAATGGTAGACGGTAGAGTGTACCCGACTCCGGTAGCGTTATGGAATTAATATTTTCCAGTGTATAAGGATGGTATAATAGTGCAATGGGAATATTTACAGACGATAATATAGACGCAACTATCTCCAGCTTCTTAGGGTGCCATACATCATCAGCATCCAGAAAAGCTATATAGTCGCCGGTAGCAGCATCCAGGCCTTTGTTACGTGCGGTCGATGCCCCGTTATTATGTAGCAGTTGAATGTTTTTTATTTGATCGCCGTAAGTAGCAAGTATAGCAGGTGTTTCATCAGTACTAAAATCATCAACTACAATTATTTCGTAGGCCGGATGGCTTTGGGCCAAGCAACTATCGAGCGTGCGCCTGATAGTTGAAGCCGCATTGTAGGCGGGTATCACTACGCTAAACTTAATATGCTCACTCATCCTTAAACAATGTTTTATATACGCCTAATAGTCTTTTCTCTTCTTCCTGCCAGCAATACACCTCGCGCGCGCGCATACAGTTAGCCTGCAGTTCATTATAATATTTCTCATCCTGCAACATTTTATTCAGTGCCGCAGCAATATTTAGCGGAGTTATAGTATCCAGCAGGTTAGCTATTTCAAAATGACTGTTTATGTTTTCATATTCGGGATATTTTGCGCAAAGCTGAGGTACGCCATGGTGCATATAATCGAAAAAACGATTGGCTAAAGACAATTCATTGCTTAAGCTGGTAGCAACGAATAAGGTAATGCCAATGTATGCTTTCGCAGTATATTGGGGTAATTCTGCAGGCGGTACATATCCTTTAAATATGACCTTGTCCTGGAGACCCAGCTCTTGTACCAATACTTGGGCTTCTTCAAAATAGTTGCCTTCTCCGCATATAATAAGTTGTGCCGGTACGTGCTGCATAGCAGGTATTAGTTGCTCAAAACAGCGTCCTTTATTTACTGCGCCCTGGTATAAAATATACTTATTCTTTTTCTCTGGTATAGTAAAAGGTTTTAGTACAGTGGCGTTACGTACTATGGCATATTCTACGCCATACATCCGCCTGTACTCATCTACATAGCTTTGGTTTACCGTATAGCCAAAACGAAAGTGCGGCACGGTGTGCCTTTCAATGGCATACCACATCTTTTGTATGTTGGGTCGCGATACTACTTCTTCTATTTCACAAAATAATTCGTGTGCATCATACACCCTGTATATACCTCTTATTACCGATGCATAATAAACGGGCAATATTGTATCAAGGTCAATAGCACATACAGCATCCATCTTAATAAAAAATAGACGGAACAGCAATTTTAAATTATAGGTAAAGTAAAACAACTTACCTGTATCTATTCGTTGTTTGATGCGCACTTGTTTGTATGGGCGCTCTATTAGTTTTTTGCTATTGGGGCGCTCCCTGCCAATAAGTGTAACCTTATAGCCCGCATTGTGCAGCGACGTACAGATACGTATCATACGCTGATCATAATTTGGGTCAGAGGTTACAGTAAGTACAATATGTTTGGGGCGGTTCATGGGTGCTTCGTAAAATATACTTTTTCTCCGTTGATGATAGTATAGGGTGGCTCAAAGCCTGGCATGGATGTAGCGCGGATATGCCGCTCAATTTTTTCTTTATCCCAGTTGAGGTCTATCTGCTTTATATCGGTCATCTCATTTCTGAAATGTAGTGAGGTACCATATTTATCTGTCAAAGAAGCTTGGGATGCCGACGTATATCTACCATTAATAACATCAGCCAACGTTTCCTTAAACAATGCTAAAGATGCATCGTAAGTAAGCTGGTACAACTCATTTACCCAGCTGCCTTCTGGTATGGCAAATCTTTTTTGAAACAAAATATCGCCGTGATCTATACGTGCATCTATCTGGTGTATGGTAGTACCAAATTCTTTTTTGTCATCCAGTATAGCAAAAGAGAATTGGTTACTGCCTCTGTATTCAGGTAAAGGTGCCATATGCAGGTTTACTGCGATTTGGCTGGCTTTATCTATATGCTGTTGCTTTAGTATCTGGTGGTATTGAACCGAATATATTACATCTGCTTCTGGCATATTATCCGGGGCTTCATATATCGGTATGTTATATTGTATGGCAAGCGCCGAAAGGTCACTTTTGCCTTCAAATTCTTTTCTCGCTTGTGTCAACAGCCCGGCAATCTCAATATTAAGATTATCCTTTTCCGCTATCAGGTAGCTGAAGCATTCATAGCCAATAGGCTTTGAACCGAGGAAAATGATCTTTTTTCGCATTAAGGCGTAAAAATAAGCGTTTTAATCTTGCGTTTTATTTTTGTAACTCGCAGCCAATGAGCAATAAGCGTATTCTCATACTTACCAACCGCGTGCCACATCCATTAAACGATGGTGGCAACCTGGCTATGCATGCCTTGGTACAAGGGTACCACAATGCAGGCTGGCAGGTGTATCTGTTGGCAATGAATACCTCGCGTCATTTTTTAACTGAGGCTACACTTGGCAATATCTATAACAATATTCATAAGTTTGAAACAGTCTATGTCAATAATGATGTGAAGATATTGCCAACATTTGCAAATTTTCTATTCAGCAAGCAGCCTAATCATGCTGTAAGGTTTAATAGTAAGGCGTATGCTCAGGCTCTTTCAAAAGCTATAACGGCTTTTCAACCCGATGTGGTACACGTAGAAAGCGTTTTTCTTACGGGTTATATACCTCTGGTAAAAAAGCTAACCAACGCAACTACAGTGCTGCGTATGCACAATGTTGAATACCAGGTATGGCAACGATTGGCTTCAGCTACAGGCAATATAATAAAGTGTACTTATCTGAACGATCTTGCTAACCGCATACGTAAATATGAGCTTGCTGCCTGGCGACAGTATGATCTTCTGCTACCTATTACAGAAGCGGATGCTGTAGTAGTACAGCAGGCTTTACCTGGGGCAAAATTGCTGGTAGTGCCCTTTGGTATTGATATAAGCAGGCAACAGCAGAATAGTGAGGAAGGGTGGGAGGCATACCATATAGGTGCTATGGATTGGTTACCCAATACTGAGGCCATTAAATGGTTTTTGTTAGAGGCATGGCCACTAATTCACAAAAAGCATCCGGCTTTTACATTCAGTTTTGCGGGTCGTAATATGCCCGGTGAATTTTATCAAATGAATGTGCTTGGTGCAGTATGTTATGGCGAAGTGGCCGATGCACAGGCATTTATCGCCCACAAAAAAATATTAGTGGTGCCACTACATTCAGGTGGTGGTATCAGGGTAAAAATATTAGAAGCGATGGCAGCAGGCAAAGTAGTGATAAGTACCACTATAGGTATGCAAGGTATAGATGCGGTGCCTGACAAGCATTTTATTCAGGCAAATACAGCTACCGAGTTCTCTGTTGCTATCGATTGGGTATTATCCAACAAAGAGCAGGCTATAAATATCGGGCAGCAGGCAATGCGCTTAATAAAGGAAAAGTATGATGCAAGGAACATACAGTCGCAGCTAATTAACTGGTTATTGGCCAATATATAAGCGTATTTTCCTTTTTTATCAGCATTTATAACCGTTGCATCGCTTTTAATTATACTACCATACCCATAATAGCGCAAAATGGTAGTAAATTTGCATTTTCAGTACATAGATATGTTGGATACTATAGAAGCAGCGTTGGAAGACCTGAGACAAGGAAAATTGTTAATAGTTGTTGACGATGAAGACCGCGAGAATGAGGGCGATTTCGTTACAGCCGCACGGAATGTAACTCCTGAGATCATCAATTTCATGTCGAAACATGGCAGGGGGCTTATCTGTGCACCACTTACTGAACAGCGTTGTAATGAGCTTAAGCTGAACCTGATGGTTCAGGATAATACAGTGTTACACCAAACTCCCTTTACTGTTTCTGTCGATTTGATAGGCCACGGCTGTACTACTGGTATCTCTGCTCAGGACAGAGCGAAAACAGTACAGGCACTTATAGCCGCCGATACCAAACCTGAAGATTTAGGCAGGCCGGGACATATATTTCCCCTTAGGGCCAGGAACGAGGGTGTTTTACGCAGATCGGGCCATACAGAAGCTACGGTAGATCTTGCCCGTCTTGCCGGTTTTGAACCTGCTGGCGTGCTGGTTGAGATAATGAATGATGACGGTACCATGGCACGTCTGCCTGAACTGAAGGAGATAGCTAAGAAATTTGATCTTAAGATCATTTCAATAAAAGACCTGATCGCATACCGTTTGCGTATGGAAAGCCTGATAGAAGAGGAAGTGCGTGTGCAAATGCCTACCAAACACGGTGATTTCGAATTGATAGCCTTCAGGCAAACAAACACTGGCGAGCAGCACCTCGCATTGAGGAAAGGCAATTGGGAAAAGGACGAACCTGTATTGGTTCGTGTACATAGTTCCTGCTTTACTGGCGACATCTTACATTCTTTGCGTTGCGATTGTGGCGAACAACTGCAAAGTGCAATGGAAATGGTGGAAGCAGAAGGCAAGGGTGTAATAGTTTATATGAACCAGGAAGGTAGAGGCATTGGTTTATTGAATAAACTAAAGGCATACAAACTACAGGAAGAAGGTAAAGATACCGTTGAAGCAAACCTTGCATTGGGCTTTAAGAATGATCAGCGCGACTATGGCGTTGGTGCGCAGATACTCAGGCATCTCGGTGTTTCTAAAATACGTCTTATGACCAATAACCCACGCAAACGTGCAGGCTTATCTGGCTACGGGCTGGAGATAGTAGAAAATGTACCTATCGAAATAAAGCCTAATCCGCACAATGAGTTTTATCTTCAAACAAAACGCGATAAATTAGGCCACGAAATATTAAAATAGTTCAAAGGCCAATTGTTTTGAAGATACTCTTTTTTGCCAACCGCATTCCTTACCCGCCATATCGTGGCGATAAGCTAAAGATCTACAACCTTGCTAAAAGGTTGCAGCATCATGAGTTACATTTGCTCACGTTTGCGCAAACAAAAGAAGAGTTTCAGTATAAAGCGGAACTTGAAAAAATATTCAAAAAAGTTCACCTGATTTACTTGCCCAAACTGAAGTCGGCACTTAATTGCATTCCCGGCTTATGGAAAGATGTACCATTGCAGGTACTGTATTTCGAATCGGCTGAAATGCGCGCAAAACTGGATGAAGTTTTAGCTGCCGATAAGTTCGATGCAATACATGTGCAGCATCTCAGAATGTCGCCCTACTTATCTAAAAAAAGTTCCCTGCCACGCATACTCGATATGCCTGATGCATTTTCTCTTTATTGGCAAAGGCGTAAGGTCATGCAAGCCAATCCTGTAAAAAAATTGTTCGAGCATATAGAACAGCAGCGTGTAAAGCGCTATGAACATAAAATGTTGCAGCGGTATAATATGTCACTGGTTTGCTCACAGGAAGACCTTGAATATTTACAACAAACACATAAGGTTGGCGATATAAGGTTGTTGCCTAATGGGGTTGACCTGGAAACATTTTCCGCCGGTAATCATGATTATTCTCATAATCACACATTGCTGTTTACCGGCAATATGGATTATGCACCCAATATAGATGGTGTTACTTATTTTGTAAAGGAGGTATTGCCACTGATACATAATAAATACCCCAATCTTCAATTTGTTATTGCAGGGCAACGTCCTGTAAAAAAGGTGCAAGACCTTGCCGGCGACAAAGTAAAGGTTACAGGTTTTATAAGAGATCTTGCGGCTGTATATAATGAGGCTAGCATAGTAGTGGCACCTTTGCGTTTTGGTGCCGGTACACAGAATAAGGTACTGGAAGCGATGGCAATGGGTGTTCCTGTTGTATGCTCCAATATAGGATTTAAAGGTCTGGGCATAGAGAGTGGTGAAGGTGCAATTATGCAAACTGACCCGTCTGCGTTTGCTCAAAGTGTCGTCAGCCTGTTAGGTTCAGAAGACATGCGCCGCGCAGTGGGTGAAAAAGGTGTAGCTGTAATGCGTAGCCGTTTTGGCTGGGATGCTATTGCTCATCAACTGGAAAATTACCTGAAAGAAATTGCTAAACAGTAATTACCAGGTACCGCCGGTACGTTGGGATGCAGTGTCAACCGGTTGCGATAAACGTTGCTGCTCTTCCAAAAGCTTTTTACGTGCATACCGCTCTCCGTGAAAGAATTCCTCAAAGTTATCGAACGATTTTCGCCAGGATATACCTACGCCGCCACGGTTCAGGTTTTTTTCACCAATTACATCGTAACTACTAGTGCGGAATATGTAGCCGCGTACATTTCCACCTTCACGAAATAAATATTGCATCCTGAAGTCGCCAACGGGATTGAAGTTACTGGTTTTATTAGATGCTGAAGTGGGTCTGCCCCAGTCATAAGCGCTACCCAGTTCTATAGTCAACCTATCGTTGAAATAATTTTTAGTAAAGCCGAAGGTTAACTCATTGCGAAGATTGTCTTGCAAACCTGTTCCTGCACTATTTGTGTTATAGTAATTATATGCTTTATATTTCAGGTCGAATGATAGGTTTTGATCTCCGGTTATTTTACTTACAATATTTGTCAATTGCGAAGATGCAGTGCCTGAAAGTATCTCGCTTATGTTACTTATGGCGCCGGCTGTAGCACTGCCTGTATTATCGCCGCCAGTGCCGTTTTCAGGTATAAAGCTACCTATCAGCAACAGCCCTGCTACCTGGTTGAATAATAATTTAGGATCCTGATTGTAACTCTCAAGTTTTGCGTATGCCAGTGTACCTGCCGCACGTTTATCTGGCAGGTCAAGTTTAAAGCTTAGCTTAGGTTCTTCAAGCGATCCGTTCATGTACAATAGTACATTTACATTTTGTGGCGCTTTAGTTTCGCGCGCTTCCTTTTGATCGTATTCAATAACGGTACGCTCCTGTGCATTAAGCAGGTCGTACAAACGTGTTCTTGTAGTGTACACACCTTGCACGTTCATTTCTGTTTGGCTTATTAAGCCATTAAAGTTGATACGGCTCCCGGCATTCAAATCAAATTTCCTTTTAAAGAAAAGTTGCTTCAAAGTAAATGTATAGTCTCCATGTGTTATTTCATATACGCCGTACATACGTATATCGTTGCCAAGCGGTATTTCCATATTCAGGTTACCTGTGCCTGTTGCATTAATAGCGTCGCCTGTAGATGGGTCGAGTACAAGGGTTATTTCCGCCAGTTCATTTAGTATGGCATCGATATTTATATACAGTTTATTCTTACTTTTTTTCTTCACCACCGCTTGCGAATCCGCTGCATTGGTTTTAAACGAAACATAGCTGTAATTAGTGCTTACAGATGGCCCGCCAATAGGTATGAATAGGTGCGATTTGTCAGCAGGCCGTGCGCTCGATATGCGGATACGTATATCATCAACCGGCCCGCGTACCGATAAGTTACGGAAGCCTACTATCAGATTGCCATAGAAAGTCTCATTTTCATTTTCTTTAAGATTCAGTACCTGGAATTTCGACGACCCTACATTGAAGTTTAGCTCCAGGTTTTTAAACCTGTCGTGTGTTATTTTGCCCGCAAGTATAGCGTTGTTTTTGTAAATGTCTTGTAGGGTTATATTGCCAAAGTTTATTTCCTGGTTATTCAGCGTAATAGTAGCAGGGCTCATATTGTACTCTGTACCTAAGAAGTCAATTTTAGCATGCGCATTATCCATTTTTACACTGCCGTCCACATCAGGTTCACTTGCAACACCTTTAATGTGTACTGTACCTTGCAACGTACCGCTCAGGTTACTTGCATAACCTTTTACAA
>CBFGNI010000022.1:0-21431 GCA_965650105.1 uncultured bacterium
ATATCCCATCATTTATTGCGCTAAATAGTACTAACATACCTGCCATAGCAAATATTGTAGTAACCCCATCGGCAAACGGCTGTACAGGCCCTGCACGTGCATTTGATATAACAGTGAATCCTACGCCTAACGTAACAGCAATATCTGATCAGGTAGTGTGTAACAATACTCCAACCACAGCTGTTAATTATACGGGAACAGTTAGCGGAACAACTTATACATGGACAAATGATAATACCACAATAGGGATTGCATCTTCTGGTAACGGTGATATTCCGTCTTTTACAGCAATAAACAATACATCTAATCCCGTAATCGCTACCATCACGGTAATACCTTCAGCCAATGGCTGCCCGGGTGCTTCAATGGCATTTACAATTACTGTAAATCCCACACCCGATGTAGCAACAGTAGCTGATCAGGTTGTATGTAATGGAATGTCTACAACAGATATCAATTATACATCAACAGTTAGCGGAACTAGCTTCACGTGGACAAATGATAATAGTACAATTGGACTTGCAGCTGCAGGCAACGGTAATATTCCACCCTTCATAGCGTTAAATAATACAGCTAATGTGATCATAGCAACAATAACAGTTACACCATCTGCTAATGGTTGTACAGGATTTGCCAGCAAGTTTACCATTACAGTGAATCCTACACCTAATGCGCCGGTCTTATCGCTTACTACGCCTCCTTCTGTTTGTAATATGACATACTTTAGGAATTTTGGTGCAGCAACATTACCACCCGCTGGCATGGAATATACCTGGAGCACAGTGAATGCTGCAATCTCCGATACAGGAAGTACTACACAATATGCACTAGTCAATTTTAAAAATCCCGGCACTGCAACGGTTATCCTTACAGGTACAGTGATTAATACAGGATGTCTGAATACTACAAGCTATAATGTTGAAGTAACGCCTAACATAGCAGATGTGCCCGCCGAAGTGATCTATTTCAATAATTCATTTGTATGTCTTCAAAATAATGAAGAAGCATATGCGTGGGGTTACGACGATGCCAGTACACTTGCACCTACATCTATAACAGGTGAGATGAACCAGGACTATGTAAATGCGTCCCCAAATCTTGCAACTAACAGATATTGGGTAATGGTATCGCACAACGGTTGTATACAAAAGACTTACTATAACATGCCTGAGGGAGCGCAAATGAAAATAATGCCTTTGGAAATAAAAGTAACTCCAAATCCCGCAACGCAACAAATAAAAGTCAGCTTCAATACCATTAGCATTGATAAAACTCCAATAGAGATTTACAGTATGCTGGGACAAAAGATGTATATGACAAATGATGTTACAAATATTACCATAGTTGACATTTCCTCATTCCCGATAGGTGTCTACATAATTATTGCCTATCGCAATAATGAGAAGATAACAACGAGGTTCATTAAAAACTAAAGTCAACATAAAAAAACACAAGTATGAAAAAGTTAATTTTCTTGTTGATTGCAGGCCAGTACTCATTATCAGCAATAGCACAAGACAAACCAATAAAGAGTTATACTACAGATAAAGATCTCTCCCGCGTGGTACTGGACCTAAATATGATGGGAGGCATCTATGACCAGAAAATGGATATCGCTAATACTGCATCTAATTATCTCGATGGTATCAACGTAGTTCCGGGTAAAACAGGTTTTAAGAAAGGAAGCGCTATCGGAGGCAATATTCAGCTAGGCCTTTTTATGGGTAAGAATAAACATTGGGGCTTGGGTACCGGCCTTCTCTATTTAAGAGAAACAGGCACTGTAACGCTTAATGACTTCCACGCAGAATACCGTTCGGTGGATAATAACGGTTTTACCTTCAGGCAGGTAGTTTCAGCCAATGATATTAATGAGAAAATTAAGATCGATAACTTCAACATCCCTTTGGTGCTGAAGTATAAAAATCGTTTCTCAAAGCATTGGGGATTTACGGCAGATGCAGGGGCATTGTTTAACGTAAAAATGAAAAATTCTTACACAACCAATGCATCTTTTGATTATGAGGCTATATACAAGTTTGTAACCAATGAAGGTAAAACAACACCTATATATGAAACAGCTATCATCCCGGCTAATGAGGATTTTTTAATTACCCGAGATCATTACACAAAGAATAATCCTAACGGTAATGTTAATGATTACTTCAACGACAAACGGGATGCAGGATATAATGTGGGCTTAGATGTTAATCCACAGCAACAAAAAGGTAGTGTGAACTATGCCACAGGATCTATAGGTTTCTTGTTTCAGCCATCTGTAAACTATTTCTTTTCAGATAAGGTTGCATTAAACGTGGGTGGATATTATTTGTACCAGCCATTTAAAAATGATGGCGCAAATAATAATTATACAATGACGGGTAATCCCGGCACGTATAATTCAGTTCTTAATTCATCTACCAAAATACAGACACAATCGTATGGTGGTAATGTTGGTCTGCGTTTCTTCCTGGGTAAAAAGAGCCCGGAGATGAATATTACAAGCACGGACAGGTTTAACCCTACTGCTTGTGGTTTGTGCGATGGTAGCTTTGCACTGCATGGCTTGAAAGCGGGAGAGAATGCAACAGTTAGCTATCGTACAAATGGTGCGGCAGTATCTAATGCTTATACAAGTACAGTAACTAATGATGGTGTTATAGCAGTTCCAAACCTTTGTGCAGGCAGCTATACTGATATTAAGGCCACAGTTGGCAGAAAGACTGCCAGCGGCGGAGCTGTAGACCTGGTTGCACCGGCCTTGACAATAACCAAGGTAGAGTCAACAGACCCTACACGTATTGGCGCTTGTGATGGTACTATTAGTTTGTATGGGTTAATAGCGGGAAATGCTGCTACACTTACTTATACAATGAATGGTGTAGAAAAAACATATTCTGGTACCGTTTCCGGCAACAATTCTATTAAGTTGTCTGGTTTATGTGAAGGCAGAATAACCAGGATGGCAGTAGAAAGTAACAAATGTAAAGCTGAGGTAAATAATCCTGCGTTTATAATACTTGCAGGTCCAACACCGGTAGTTATTGCACCTGAAGTTGAAGATACTATGACGCAGGTTACCTTCGATTTTAATATGTCAACATTACGCCCATCCAGTTATGCAGTTATAGATAGGGTATATGACGAATTGCAGAAAGATGATAATGCATATGTAACCATAGATGGTAATACCGACCAGGTTGGTACAGATGAGTATAATCAGGCGTTGTCGGAAAGACGTGCCGCTGCTGTAAAGGCCTATTTGATGAGTAAAGGGATCAGCGAAAACAGAATACAGGGCAAAGGGCATGGAGAGAACGATCCCATAGCACCTAATAATACTGTAGAAGGTAGAAGCAAAAACAGGCGTGCAGAATTACTGATAATGATTAGGAAATAATAGCCTTAGTAAAATAAAAGAAGGGCCACATAATAATATGTGGCCCTTCTTTTATTTTTATATATCCTCTCTGTGAAAGACCATTATTTGCAGGATATTAGGCGTCTTCATAGGGGGAGAATCTGTTTAAGAATTCCTCCTTATGGTCATCTGTACCGGACAATTAACTTTCTTCTCATTCAGCAGTGTTTTTAAGGGTCATTAATATTGTGTACGCATTCTTAGTTACTACAGTAGCATTTTTCAAATCAACTCCCTTGGCTTCAATAATAGCAGTAAATCCACCTTCTGTATCGCCGGTGGTTACTTCTTTCATTTCATATTGCCTGTCATTAAGAACTATAAATATATATTGCTTATCACCATAACGTACAATAGCTTCTACGGGCACAACATAGCTATTAGAATTCCCTACTTCTATTTCAGCATTCATATACATACCGGGTACTAACGTGCGGTCATAATTATCGAAATGGCAATGCACCTGTATGGTTCTTTCAGGGGTTACGTCTTGGTTTATTAAGATGATCTTGCAAGGGTGTAGTTTTTCAGGGTTGTTATTGTTGTAAGCAATGAGCTTTTGACCGATATGTAACTTATCTATATCTTTTTCAAAAACAGTAAGCGTCAGGTGAATATCCGATGGGTTGACCAGCTCAAATATTACGTCTGATGGATTTACATATCTGCCAATATTTACTTTCACATCCGATACAAAACCGTCGATAGGTGCATGAACGCTGACAGTTTTTGAAATATTGGTTTCGTTTAGTCTCATTGGGTTTATACCAATCAGTTGCAGCTTTTGTTGCAGCCCACTAATAAGTATGTTATTGCTTTTGTAATCAGCCTCTGCCTGCTGATATATCTTATCGCTGCTGGCCTTGCTCTTGTTTAGCTCTTTTTGCCTTATGTATTCATTGCTGAGATATTGCTGACGAGCCTTAGCCATAAGGTAATCCTGTTGCAATTGTATGTATTGCTGGTCTTCCATTATTGCAATAACATCTCCCTTGCTGATATGCATACCGGGAAGCAGCTGAGTAGATTTTAAATATCCGCCTAAAGGAAAGCTAACGGACACCATATTTTGTGGTGGTACTTCTATTTTCCCTTTTACTTTGACAATTGATTTCAAAGACTTTTGTTCGATAGCCCCGGTACTAATATTCGCATTCCTGAATTGCGCATCGGTTAATACAACCCTTGTATTGTTTATTTCGTTTTCTCGCTTAGTATCTTCTTTTACTGTGCTATTGCACGAAGTGATGAAAAGGATTGTTATGATTATGAGATTCTTCATGTTTGTTTAATTATTAGTCAGGTAATTAATTTCAGCAATCGATTCGTTCAGTTTTTTTATAGCATCATAATAGTTATTACGTACTGCTATGGCCTGATTGATGAGAATTGTATATTCCAGATAGTTAATGTCTCCTTGCGTAAACTGTTTCGTTGCAGTATTAACAATACCTGATGCATTATTCAATGCCGTGTTCTCGTAATATGCCACTGCTTTCAATTGTTGTTTGTAAAATGTTAATGCATGTGCGTATTGCACCTGCAGCATATTATTGCCATCCTGCGTTTGTATTTCCGATATATGCTTATTAAGCGACAGAGCTTTTATTCGCGCATTTTGAGAAAAAAATATTACCGGTACACCTATGCCAAACTGTACAGAACTGAATCTATTTGATCTGGTATAAAATCTGTCAACATTATTCACTTTCTGCCAGCCGCTAAAGCTTTGATTATAATAGCCACCCACTAATTCAGGTAGTAATTTGTTTTTCTCTAACTGGTATTCTGTTTTTGCATTCTTTTGCTGCTGGCTAAGATATGACAGGTACGGATGTCCTGTTATTTCAGAAATATATGGATTGTCCAATTTCAATATTTCATCGTTTGGTATATAGGATTTCTCGGTGTTTAATATATACGCAAACCGGATGTTCAGCACTTCAAGGTCAGCTTCCAGTTCTTGTAGCTGAAGCATTATTTCTCCCCGTTGGTTTTCTGCTGAATTTTTTTCCAGAAGGTTTGATTCCCCTAATTGGTGCCGTAAAATAGCCCTTCTTTCAAATTCAGCGTACAAACTATCTGCCGAAAGTAATAGTCTTCTTTTTTGCAGCAAGCAATTGATTTCATTGTATAATCCTGAAACCTGTTTTATGGTTTCTTTTTCTTTTATAGCCACCAAAAACTCTGCAGCCTTCCATTCACCTTCTAACAAGGATCGTTGTTTAGCATATACTAGCGGGAATGCCATGTTTTGAGTAATACCATATCGTGTATCATTATATGCGCTATTCACATTTCCCAACTCAATAGTTAGGTTCGTCTTGTTAATATCCCATGCTGTACCTTGCATTCTTTTGTGGTACGCTGCTGTTAATCTCTGTGATTTCAATTTAAGGTTGTTTTGTAGTGCAGAGTCTATTGCAGCTGGAAGGCTTATTGTCTGTTGTGCATTGCAAAAAATAGGCAAAAGGCATAACAGCAATAATGCAATTGTTTTGGTTTTCATCTTAAAACTTGTTTTTTCAAATAATACGTAAAGTACCGGCAGTAGAAATAGTGTAAGGAAGGTGGCAGTAAGAAGTCCGCCAATAACAACCGTAGCCAGGGGCCTTTGTACTTCAGCGCCTGAACCATGACTTAAAGCCATGGGAAGAAAACCTAAGGAGGCGACGCAGGCCGTCATTAGCACCGGCCTTAATCTTGTTTTTGTCCCTAGCACAACTGTTGTTTTCAAATCCGTCATTCCTTCTTTTTTCAGTTTTCTGAATTCAGCTATCAGCACAATACCATTCAATACAGCCACACCGAACAATGCAATAAAACCTACTCCTGCACTTATGCTGAATGGCATACCTCTTATGGCCAACGCAAAGGCTCCACCTATGGCAGATAATGGTATGGCGCTATAGATTATAAGGCTATGTTTTATTGAATTAAATGCGAAGTACAGTATCAGGAGAATAAGGCCCAAGGCAAGTGGTACAACAATTGACAGGCGTTTCTTTGCTGCTTCAAGATTTTCAAACGCGCCACCATAAGTAATGTAGTAGCCTGCAGGCAATTTAATATAACTGGCTTTTTGTTGCAGGTCAGTTACTATGGTTTGTACATCTCTGCCCCGTACATTAAACCCTACTACTATTCTTCTCTTTGCATCTTCACGTTGTATCTGGTTCGGCCCGTCTTTTATTTGAACGGTTGCAAGTTGGTTCAGTGGTACTTGCGTGCCGTTTGCAGCAGGTATCAGCAAGTTTTGAACATCCTCAATATTCTTTCGCTGATCACCAGCTAAACGGACCACCATATCAAATCTCCTTTCGCCCTCAAATACTAGCCCTGCCCTTTGTCCGCCAAAAGCAGTATTGATAATGTTATTGATGGCTGTGATGTCCAGGCCGTATTGGGCTACCATATTTCGGTTGTATTCAATCACTATTTGTGGAAGACCAGTTACCGTTTCAACGTATATATCTTTCGCACCTTCAACTGAAGATGCCAACTTGCCCAATTCATTAGCATAATGTGCTAGCGTATCAAGGTTCTCTCCAAAAATTTTGCAGACCACATCTTGCCTTGCACCTGTCATTAGTTCATTAAACCGCATTTGCACCGGAAATTGAAAGCCTGTCGTAATGCCCGGTACTTCACTTACCGCAGCACTCATTTTTTCTGCCATTTCCGGAAATGTTTTTGCGGATGTCCATTCCTTTTTGTCCTTCAGTATCACCATCATATCGCTGGCTTCCATTGGCATTGGGTCTGTAGGTATTTCACCGCTACCTATCTTAGTTACAATTTTCTCTACCTCAGGAAACTTATTTATGAGTATGCCTGCTGCTTTTTGTGTGGCGTCAATTGTAGTGTTAAGATTGCTTCCTGTCAATACTCTCGTATCAACCGCGAAATCACCTTCTTCTAATTGAGGGATAAACTCACCGCCAAGTGATAACAATACCGTCAGGGCAATAGCAAATAAAGAAAGCGAAATACCGATAATTATTTTCGGAAACCGGAGCACTTTATATAGGGCATTCTGAAACCATTGCTCTATTCTATTCATCATTCTGTCTGATAGTGATGCTTTATGGGTTATGTTTTTACTCAATACCAGCGAACTCATCATAGGTATGTAGGTGAGCGATAAAATAAAGGCGCCTAGAAGTGCAAAAGCAACAGTTTGCGCCATTGGGCGGAACATCTTACCCTCAATGCCCTGCAGTGATAAGATAGGTAAGTAAACAATAAGGATAATAATCTGCCCAAATACAGCACTGTTCATCATCCGTGATGCAGAAACCTTTACTTCTGTATCCATCTCACTTTGAGATAACCGGTTGATTTTATCGAAATGTTTGGAATGTCTGAGCCTGTGCATTACAGCTTCTACAATAATGACTGCACCATCTACTATCAATCCGAAATCCAGTGCACCAAGACTCATCAGGTTGCCGCTGACACCAAACAGGTTCATCATAATAATGGCAAAGAGCATAGCCAGTGGAATGATAGATGCGACCAAAAAACCTGCTCTTGCATTACCCAGGAATATTACAAGAATAAATACAACTATCAACGAACCTTCAAGCAGGTTTTTTTCAACTGTCCCAATAGCGTTGTTGACCATTTTCGTTCTATCCAAAAACGGTTCTATGATCACACCTTCAGGTAGTGTTTTTTGTATCTTCTCAATGCGTGCCTTTACCTTTTCAATTACCTTTCCGCTATTCTCACCTTTCAGCATCATTACAACGGCACCCGCTACCTCGCCTTTATCATTATAACACATAGCGCCATAACGAACTGCTGAACCAATATGTACATCGGCTATGTCACGTATAAATATGGGTATGCCATTTGTTGTTTGCTTTACCAGTATATTTTCAATATCGGCAATACCCGTTGCAAGCCCTTCGCTGCGTATATACAATACTGCGGGTCCTTTTTCTATATAAGAACCGCCGGTATTGCTATTGTTTTTTTCAAGAGCATTAAAAACATCCTGGATAGTTATATTGTGCGATGCAAGCCTGGCAGTATTTACAGCCACTTCATATTGTTTAAGGTAACCGCCAAAACTGCTGACATCAGCTACGCCTTCTACACCTAATAATTGCCTGCGTACTATCCAGTCTTGTATGGTACGCAGTTGCATGGCGTCGTATTTACCTTCGTAGCCCGGTTTGGTTTTCACCACGTATTGGTATATCTCGCCCAGGCCTGTGGTAACAGGCGCCATGGTTGGATTACCTATTCCTTTGGGTATTTCCGTTTGCACTACCTGCAATCGTTCAGCAACCTGTTGTCTTGCCCAATACACGTCTACATCATCGTTAAAAACAATGGTCACGAGCGATAAACCAAATCTTGAGAAACTTCGGATTTCTTTTAGTCCAGAAATATTGCTGTTTGCCTGCTCTATCGGGAATGTTATGAGTCTTTCTACATCGGGCGCACCTAGCGAGGGTGTTAATGTTATTACCTGTACCTGATTATCTGTAATGTCGGGTACTGCATCGATAGGAAGCTGCGTCAGTTCATAACTACCATACCCTATCAACGCAAGCGTGAAAAGTGATATAATGAGTTTGTTCTTTACAGAAAACTCTATGATCTTATTTAACATAAGTATCTACTGTTTTTATGGAATTAGCTACCCATACATCTATGTTCCGGGCAGTGTAATTAATGTATATATAATGAATAGCTACGCAGGCAGTTTACATGCATGGTGAGTAGCAAAAGAAGTACTAAGCTCTGGGCGGTTGCCAGATATTGGATAATGATTCGGAGGAGTGATGAGGCGATTGATATAACCGCGTTTGTTTCATTGCAGAGATGAAGAATATCTTCTCAGTTATAGAAAAAACAGGTGATTGAAAAAAAATGAATATTAATGATGTAGGACTGAAATGCTTGAAGGGTAGTTGCATGTCTCTATCATGGTCAGCATCTTTAACGTCTCCTTTAGCATAATGCATCTTCAGGAAATCGATAACGCTGATTTCATTATTCATATCTTTATGCTCAAAATAATGCTCTACTAATATTGATAGCTTCATCAATTGGTTTACAGGAGTCTGTACCCAAAGCATCATTAGTAGAACCAATATGGATATTGTGCGTGTCAACATCGCAAAGTTACTTAATACTTTTTACCACAATATGATTAATATCATCCATGTGCCCGCAGCAAACATCAATTAATAGCATTCAAATCATATATAACTTCATAATCTATCCTTAAATTGATAACATGCAGCAAAACGAATTGAAATTGGCCGTATTGATAGATGCCGATAATGTGCCATCAACAAATCTTAGGGAAATGATGGAGGAGGTGGCTAAATATGGTATACCAACATATAAAAGGATATATGGTGACTGGACCAAACCGCATGTCAACAGATGGAAGGAGCCATTACTTGAACATGCTATAATCCCGGTGCAGCAATATAGTTATACACAAGGTAAAAATGCCACTGATTCTGCAATGATCATTGACGCAATGGATATACTTTATAGTGGGAAGGTCGATGGTTTTTGTATTATTTCAAGTGATAGTGATTTTACAAGACTCGCCCTCAGGTTGCGTGAGGCTGGTATGCAGGTAATAGGAATGGGGCAGAAGAAAACACCCGCACCTTTTATTGCCGCATGTAATAAATTTATTTATATAGAAATACTGAAAAGTAAGACAACGGCCACTAATGTTCCGGAAGAAAAGAGTGAAGAAGCAGAGATCAAACCAATAGATAAGGGCGTTATAAAACTTATATCAGATTCTATAAATGATCTTGCTGATGAATTGGGATGGGCTTACCTTGGGGATATAGGTAATCTGATTATCAAGAAACGACCCGACTTCGATTCGCGTAACTATGGTTTTAAAAAGTTAGGAGAACTTATAAAAAGTACTGGCCTGTTTGAAATAAACGAAAGGGTAACTGATAAAGGGAATGGGAATATTAAGCATGTGTATGTAAAGCTGAAAGATTCTAAAACGGTAAAACCTAAACGTAGAGCCAAATAAACTCTTAAAGAATCATTTTTCCTTAGTGAATTGATGTGCTTCCGCTAAAAGTTTCCGGCTTTCTACTCGTTATCAGTTGCCTGACTTATAAACGTTTTGTAAACACTGCATCATACGTTTCCGGAAGAAAGCTCGGTTCATATAAAATAGTATCTTTACTAAAAGATATAGTTATGGCCGGATTAACACCTCCCTCGGATGCGACGGTAACGTCATCAGGCTATATGTGGCTGGATGAAGACGGGATCATAATAGCGATAGGTGCGGATCACCAGTTGCATACATTGGAACATGCAATAGAGAACACAAAAATGAATGCGAAGCTAGCTGGAGGTGTACGGCGGCCATTTCTGATAGACATGAACAAAGTAAAGTCCATGTCCAGAGAAGCGCGTGAATACTATGCTGGCCCTGAACCTCAAAAAATCATTACTGCTGTGGGTATTCTTACTAATTCTTCTGTAGGGAAAGCTGTAGCTAACTTCTTCTTATTGCTTACTAAGCCTTCTGTTCCCACACGTATGTTTACAGATTTTGAAGAGGCAAAAGCGTGGTTACTGCAACATAAAGAAAATAGCTCAAGTCTGCAGGAAGTGAAGAGCATTGTATAAACAAAGCTATAGGGTTATTGTAAACGTAGTCCCCTTTCCTTCCTCGCTTTGTACTTCAAGACTTCCGTTCAAAGATTCGATCTGCGTCTTGGTCATATATAATCCTAAGCCTTTCCCTTCCCGGTCGTTATGCAGCCTACTGTAAAGTACGAAAAGACGGTGTTGGTGTGCTTCAAGATTTATTCCGAGGCCATTATCGCTCACTGAAATTACAGTGTGGTTGTCTTTTTTCAACACTTTTATAGTAACTACCGGTAACCTGTTCGAAGAACGGTATTTTATGGCATTGCTTACAAGGTTGAATATAGCGCTTTGGATATAGCTTTTTATACTGGTAAGTTTATCTGCGTCTTGATCTACGTGTGTATCCATGGTCGTGCTGCTTTCTTCTATTTCATTTTTTAAGTTAAAACATACTGAAGCAATGATATTGTTTAACGAAAATGTTTCCATCTTTTCGTTCATGGTAGAGCGGGCTGATAGTATAGTGTTCAGATCGTGTAACAGGTCATCCATTGCATGTGCCGCCTGTAAAATATAACTCGTCGTTTCATGCAGTTCTTCAGGTGGCATTTCGCCTTGCAAAAATTGTGCAAGTCCTAAAATGCTGGCTACAGGGGAACGCAGGTTGTGAGACACAATGTGATTGAACTGCATCAGTTCATCATGTCTTCTGCTCAATTCCATTATCAGCTTTTCACGTTCTATCTCAGCCTTCTTTCGGCCTGTAATATCACGAGCGGAGGCGTAAAATTCACGTATCCAGCCTTCTTTATCTAATATTGGCACCACGTAGTCTTCCAGCCATATATATTCACCTGTTCGTTTATGTTTCATCCTATATACACGTGTTACAGGTTTTTTGCAACTAAACATTTCTTTCGTAATGGCTTTCATAACATCTATATCGTCAGGATGTATGGCACTGAGCCATGCCAAGGGATCATTTCTTACATCTTCTACAGTATATCCTATCATCTGCTCTACCTGCGAGCTGAGATAAGTGAATGTGTTTTTGTAAGAATTTTCCTGGTCTAATGAAACGATGTAAAACACTTGGTCGGATGAGGTGATGAGACGGGTTACCAACTGGCTTGTTTCATTAAGTTCGAGGGTCGTTTCCTGCTGTTCAGTTACATCCCGTGCCGAGCCATAAATATGTGTTACCTGTCCTTCTGCATTCATTTTTGGTGATACACGGTCTTCTATCCAGCGATATTGCTGTTTGATATAGTGATAAGTGCGGTATGTAAAAACAATCTCACGCCCGTTAAGTACTTTTTTAATCATCTCAATACTCTTGCCTTTATCCTCCGGGTGTATAGCCTTGATCCACTTATCGGGTTCCTGTTCCAGCTCTTCAGAATTGAGCCCGATTATCTCCCTGGAGCGGCCGCTGATAAAAGTGTAACGGCTCGCAGCCGGGTTGGCGTGATTTATATCACGTACATAAATTACTTCGTCGATATTACTAAGAATATTTTGCAGGAATGTGCGCTGATAGGTAATCTCTGTTTTATAATTGTCTAGCTCTTCGCCCAGCATATTAAGGCCCGCTACCACAGTATTCAGTGGGTCTTCATCCTCCGTTACTTCCTCGCGAATACGAAAATTTCCCTGGCTGAATTCTGCGAGCATGAAAATAATGCTATCAAGACGCGATACTGTCTTATTGTCCATGCTCCCACTTTTTACAAAAATTAATGAATGGGTTATATCTAAAAATGTCTAAAGACCTTTGCATTACTACTTAGTAAGAATTTTTTTAGCCATGATAAGGGCGTCGTATAGTCATTAAACATACGAGTAGGTACTTCAGCGCGGTTAAAGCCAATGAAGAAGTTGCCCATTATGCGGCTTATCCCAATGCGTGTAATGAGTGTGGCAGCAGTCACGTAGTTTGTCGTTACTGTAGCTACGTATGCCTCACGCGCCGCCCTTTCCATCAATTTAATACATGTCATGTCTATAAGTATAGGTCTGCTTACCCCTGCAGTAACCCTGCTCGACAACTCAATATTTAAAAGCGCTACTTCAAGCCTAAGATTGTCAGTTGGCTTATTATAAATATGTACAATATTATTTTCCAACCAGAAATATCCCCCTTCGGTTTCTATAGCATGTTTTGGTATTACAAGCTTTTCTACCATTTAAAAGTTTTCATTATGAATGTACAAACGTCAAGCAATAAAGTCAAATATATTAAATGTAAATCCGATAAGCATTGGCGTTAGCAATCAGTATAAATAGATTCAATTAAGGCTTGCGATAAGGTTTTTAAAAATAAAAGATAAAAAAGTCCTCTATTTGAAAAATCTGATTTAATTTTGCACTGTAAAAAGTAATAGATGTTCTCAAAAACCTGTGAATATGCCATTCGTGCTATGATTTTCATTGCACAAAAGTCAAAAAATGGTAATAAGGTTGGCATTAAGGAAATTGCTAATGGTATCGGTTCTCCAGAGCATTTTATCGCGAAAATTTTACAGGAATTGGCTAGGAGAAGATTACTGCAATCTCTAAAAGGCCCTAATGGTGGCTTTTATCTGAATGAAGAAGCATTCAAATATTCTTTGGCTGATATTGTCAAAGTAATAGATGGTGACAATTTGTTTACCGGTTGCGGTCTTGGGTTGAAACAATGTTCCGAATCACATCCATGCCCGATACATCATGAGTTTAAATCTATAAGAAAAAATATGCAGACAATGCTTGAAAAAGCAAAGCTTGGTGAGTTTACAGAAGAATTGGAAAAAAACCTGACCTTTCTGAAACGCTAGTATTTTTTTATATAATTAAAAGACAAAAAGGTATTAATATACATAAAATGAAATCAAGTAAGTTTTTAAGACGATCCTCATTATTCTTCTTAGGAGTGTTGCTGACGGCTATTCCATCCTTCGGACAACAGGCTACACCCTCTAATTTTCACTTTGGCTCCTGGCAGATATTACCTTGGGTACTCCTTACAATTCTATTAATTGTCCTTTTTGTAGCGTTGGTATTGAAACAAAAGGTAAATGACATACGCGACAGCCACAAAATGAAAAATGTTGAGGAACAGGAACAGCAACTGCAAAAATATACCCGCAGTCTGAACAGTAAACAGATTGACAAACTGATAAATTATAAAAAGCGCAACAATACTGCCGTAGTGTTGTTTTTATTGCTTGCTACAATATTGTGCTTTGTTCCGGGAGGGCATTTATGGGCACAAGGAGTAGGTAAGTCTGCCACAAGTTCACTGCTTGGTGAAACAGGTATTCTCATTACTATTATTCTCCTGCTTATTCCCATATTATTTGCTATCATTTTTTTGATCATCAAAGTGGTCAATGCGTTGAATCAATCAAAAAATCAATATAATCTTGAAGAGGCGGAAAAGCTTGCTGCCTACTTACGTTCCCTGCCCGAAGATGAAATAAACTCACGCTTAAAAAGACGTAAAGCAGCATTGGATTATCGCCTAAGCCAACAGGAACTTTCCGGAAGCGAGCCTGCAGAAGACGAACGAGGCCTATTACAGATCAATGAACAGGCAGGTTTGCCTATTGTAGCCCTTAAAAAGAAAGCGCTTCCCCGTCCCAATATTGACCCTGAATTGTCTCGCTTGATTCTTTGGTATTTGGGGTGTGCTACCTTCTGGCTATTGTTCGGTACAACTATTGGTGAATATGTAGGAATAAAGTTCGTAGCTCCTGACGTAGATCATCTAAGCTGGCTTAGCTTTGGTCGCTTGCGTCCTGTGCATACAAATGCAGTATTTTGGGGTTGGGCATCGCTGGGAATGTTGGGTTTGGGTTATTATGTTGTACCCCGCGTCAGCAATACTAAACTGGCCAATATGAAATTAGCTTGGTATGCACTTTGGCTTATTAATGCAGCTGTCGTTTTGGGTACTATTTTCTTGATGGCAGGTATTAATAACGGTGGTGGGGAATACCGTGAATATATATGGCCGGTAACACTTCTGTTTGCTGTTGGAGTTATACTTACGCTCATCAATTTCCTGCAAACCATTGCACGGCGTACAACAAAGGAAATCTATATCTCTAATTGGTATATTGTTGCGGCAATCATTTTTGCTATTGTAATTACAATAGTAGCCTATGTTCCTTACTGGCAGAACGGACTTGGTGAAACTATTATACAAGGTTACTACATGCACCAGGGTGTAGGTATGTGGTTTATGCTGTTTACTCTTGGTATAGTGTACTATTTCCTTCCACAACAGCTTAATAAGCCTATTTATTCTTATAGTCTCGGTATCCTTGCTTTCTGGACACAAATACTGTTCTATACACTGATCGGTACACACCACTTCGTGTTCAGCGCTATTCCCTGGTGGCTGCAAACAGTAGCTATTGTAGGTAGCGCGGGAATGGCGATTCCCGTAATTGCAGGTACTACCAATTTTATTATGACCTTCAAAGGCGCATGGTATAAGATCAAGGATAGCTATACACTGCCATTCTTTCTGGTAGGTATCATATTTTATTTCACCGGCTCAATGCAGGGAACGGCGGAAGCCTTTCGCAGCACTAACTTAATCTGGCACTTTACGGATTTCACAGTTGCGCATTCTCACCTGACAATGTATGGTATCATCTGTTTCTTTTTATGGGCAGGTATATATGCTATCATACCGCGCATTACAGGCCGTGAGGCTCCGCAGATTACTATAGGAGCCCATTTTTGGCTGGCCTTGATAGGTTTAATGTTTTATACCATTCCGCTTATGTATGGCAGTACTATGAAAGGATTGCTTTGGATGGAAGGCAAACCCTTTATTGAAGGTGTTGTACTAATGGCCCCTTACTGGCTGTGGAGGGCTATTGGTGGCAGCCTGATGTGGCTATCGCACCTGTTCTTCGCTTACAATATGTACAAGATGATGGCAACACGATACATAGTAGATGTGCGCGAAACAGCTATTGAGAAACTTGACGACTCAAATAATTCAGCTCAAACAATTGTATAATACTATTCGCTTCAAAAATGGAACTGTTCGATAATCATAAAAAACTATTCGGTACCGCCACTATCTTTTTTGTGGGGCTTACTATACTGGTTGCTGTTATGCCTGCCATCCGGAACCAGAATATGAATCAGCCATTACCCGGCGCTGAACTATTAAGCCCTGAAGCCGTAAAAGGTAAAGCTTTATTTGTTGCAAATGGCTGCGTTGCATGCCATACCCAGCAAGTTAGAAATGTGGAAATGGATAAGATATGGGGGGCACGCCCAAGCCTCGCCGCCGACTACGCCGATATACACCGTACCGATATATGGCGCAACACAGCCACGTTGATGGGCACGGAACGTACAGGGCCTGACTTAACTGATATTGGCAATCGTCAGCCCAGTAAAGACTGGAACCTCGTGCATTTATACAATCCTCGTATAGTTGTAAAGGAATCAATCATGCCTGCTTATCCGTGGCTCTTTAGGATTAAAAAAGAACCATCTAAAACGGATGTGGTAGTAAATGTACCAGGAGAATATATGCAGGCTAAAGAAGGCAAAGTAGTCGCTACGCAGGATGCGCTTTACCTGATCGCTTACTTGCAATCGCTGAAACAGGTAAAACTGCCGGATGGTACGGAAACACCTGCTTTCTTGTATAAAAAAGAAGAGAAGAAAATAGTGGGTGCAGCAGGTGCAGAACCCGACGGCAAAGCATTATATACTGCCAGTTGTCAAAGCTGTCACCAGGCGAATGGAGAAGGTTTGCCGGGCGCGTTCCCGCCACTAAAAAGTAGCCCTATTGTTACGGGTGATAACCTGGAGATGTACGTGGATATTATTATGAATGGATACGATGCCCGACCTGAGTTTGGGGTGATGGCAGCTGTAGGTACGAACATGGAATGGACAGAGCATGAAGTTGCTGCGGTTATCAACTACGAGCGTACAAGCTGGGGGAATAACGGCAAAAAAGTAACACCGGAAGAAATAAAGAAGATCATGGGTTTCGTTAAACTTAAAGCGACTAAATAATGAGAAAGATATTATTAAGCATTACACTTCTGTTAAATACGTTATATACTATTGCTTGTCCGGTGTGCGAGCGTAATCAACCAAAAATACTAAAGGGTATCACACATGGTGCTGGGCCGGAAAGCAAGTGGGATTACTTGATTGTCTGGGTAATGATAGCCATTGTGTTTTGTACCCTCTTCTTTTCCATAAAATGGTTGATAAAACCAGGTGAACGATCAGACCTTCACATTAAAAGATTCATTTTAAACAACGAATAAGATGAGTGATAAAAGCACAATATTAATTTTTATAGACGATGATACTAAACCCATAGCTGAGGTACAATCACCCGTCAGTTTTGAGTTGGATACCCGTAAACTTACGGATGGTGACCATATTTTGAAGATCGTGAGCAAAGATCCTACAGGCAAAGAGGGCATCCGTAAAATACCTTTTGTTGTGCGAAACGGTCCGGCTATATCTATTGAAGGAATGAAAGAGCATGCAGTAGTAGATGGTGTATTGCCACTAATGATTAATGCATACGGCAAGGGCGATCAGAAATCTTTCCTGATAGAAGGTAGTGAGACACCGCAGAGCATTCCGTGGTGGGTCTGGGTACTCATCATCGGTTTTGTAGGCTGGGCGTTGTACTACTTGTTTCGCTATTTTTCATTAGGACAATAACAATTATGGGTGAAAGAAAAGATATAGCATCAATAGATGATATTAAGCTACTGGTTGATAACTTTTATGGGAAGATAAGGGTTGATAGTCTGTTAGGTGGCATATTTAATGGTGTCATAAAAGACTGCTGGGCAGCACATCTTGAAAAAATGTACAATTTCTGGCAAACAGTGTTATTAGACGAACATACTTATTATGGCAGCCCTTTTCCACCGCATGCACAGCTACCGGTACAACAAAAACATTTTAATGCATGGCTAAGGCTTTGGAATGAAACCATTGATGAACATTTTACCGGAATAAAGGCAGATGAAGCTAAATGGCGGGGTGATAAGATGGCGGTGATGTTCTTTTCTAAGATCGAATATTATCGTAATAATTCAGCAACACCTTTATTATGAATACCACCGTACAACAACCAATAGCACTAGCTTGCCTGTTTATATGGAGCGGCTTTGTATGTGCTATTAGTTTCTTGGAAGCCTGGCTTAAATTCAGGGCACCCGGTGTAACCGTTCCTATCGGGCTGGGCATAGGTCGTTTGGTATTTGGGGCATTAAATAAGGTGGAATGGGTATTTGCAGCTGTCGTATGTATAAGTGCATTTCTGTTCAGTAAATCGTTCTTTATTCTGCCTAACATTTCTCTATTAATTATTGTAACCATCCTCGTACTGCAAACTACATGGTTACTGCCGGCTCTCGATGCACGTGCAGAGCTGCATATACAGAATAAAGCCGTTTCCTATTCCAATCTGCATTTCTGGTTCGTGGGGGCGGAGCTAATCAAGGTAATTACCCTTTTCATCACGGCGATATCACTTTTTAAACAATCATAAATATGGAACAAGAACAGATCATAGATGCGATAAATAATAAATACAAAGCACTGGGAGAAAACCCCGGAACCTACCTGAAAGGACTATTGCAGGCAAAGCCCATCAACTACTGGGATTACGTACAGGTGGACACCTTGTTGTCCCTGCAAAAGCCCCGTACCGATTTTGCCGACGAAGAGATATTTATCATGTATCATCAAGTTACGGACTATTGCTGAAGCTGATGTTACATGAGATAAAGCAAATAGTATATAGTACGGAAATGACAGAGCAGTTCCTTATAAAAAAGATAAGCCGCATAAATCGGTATACCAAGATGCTCATTACTTCCTTTGACGTAATGAGGGATGGTATGGATTATAATGACTATAATACTTTCCGTACCACTTTGGCACCGGCAAGCGGTTTTCAGTCTGCGCAGTTCCGTTTAGTGGAACTCTACTGCACTCGTATCTCCAACCTTGTCAACGATGAAGGTAAAAAACGCTTGTCTCCTGAACCTGACATAGAAGAGTACTTTGAACATATCTATTGGAAAGACGCGGGTCTGAATCGTGCGACCGGAGAAAAGACCCTGACGCTTCGCCAGTTCGAGGAAAAGTACGAGGAGAGATTCATAGCATTAGCGAAGAAGATAAAAGGCAGGACAATTGAGGAAATTATATACGCAATGCTTCAGCCTTCAGTTGCTTTAGAGAATATACTTCGTGAATTTGACAGGCTATATAATATTGAATGGCCTTTGGTTCATCTGAATACCGCCAAACATTATCTCGATAAGAAGGGGGAAAACAAGGAGGCTACAGGTGGTTCTGAATGGAAGAAATACCTGCATCCGCAGTTTCAGCAACGCAAATTCTTTCCTTCATTATGGTCGGCAGAAGAACAGCATAGTTGGGGAGTAGATAATATGAGTACTAGCAAATAATCATGGCAGTTAGATCTGTTAGCAGATTTTATAGAGAAAAAGCATCGCTTCCCTATGCGGCTTTGCAAATATTTAAAGTATAATTGTTTCATGATAAGGTTTTAGGTTCGGCCTGTTTCATTAAAAAATACGCCGACCATTTACTTATAGTTGGAAACTTTAGCAAGCTTTGTAATGTCCGTAACCCATATTTTTCTTCCCTTGGTCTGAATTAATTGCTCATCTTTAAAATCACGAAGCAACCGTACAATATTTTCCCTGGTAGCACCTACCATACTGGCAATATCATCTCGGCTTATATTGATGGTGACTGGTTGTCCCTCTATTGCATCATTTTTAAACTTTTCCCGCAATACCAATAAGGTAATAGCGAGCCTTTCCCTGACAGGCCGTTGCCCAAAAACTGAAATGCCATTTGCCAGTACACCAAATTCATGGCTCAGAGTTTTTAGTAGTCTTTTTGATAGAATAGGTGACTGGTCTAATACTGTTAAAAAATCAGCGGCAGGGATAAATGCAATTATGCTTTCTTCAAGGGCTGACGCAGAATCCGGATAACATTCACCGGCTAACAGTGCATGATAACCTACAAGCTCCCCCGTATTGGCAACATAGATAATCTGCTCCTTATCTAAATTGTCAACCATGTATTTTTTTACTTTTCCCTGCTGGATATAGTAGATACCTGAAGGCAGGTTACCTGCTTTAAAGATAAGCTCGCCCTTTACATATTTTTTTTCGGCGGAGTGTTGAATGAGTTGTCTGTAATCGTCTGCTGGCAGATCTTTTAAAATAGATTGCGAATTAAAATTCCACCGGTCGATAGGGAAAATCCCTTTTAAACTCATAAATACTTCAAATTATAGTATAAAAGTGATAAATGTCAATTTCAAAAGTGATAAAATGCAATGCTAATCATCTAGTTGCAATCTAATTTTGCTAATGCAAAGTATGGAAAGTTCCTCTAAGTTTCTTTATTACACCACCACTTACAAATGGTTGTACTTCAGTTGATAGATAGCCTGCATTGGGTTGAGTTCTTAAACTAAAGGACATAAGAAGAAATACACCACTTGTACCTTATAAAAAAGCAAAGCTTTATTACTACTACGCTATCAATTAATAAGAAAAAGGTAAGTTATAACGATGAGTGAAAATATCCTGGTGTTGAAAGAGAACTACTTAAGAAGCGATACTGATTTCAATGAACTATATCCACACGCTATACAAATGCTGGCAAAACGCCACTGGACTCAAATCTGTATTGCGCAGCAAGCTGCAGCTTTCCTGGCGTGTGATGGTGGTAAGATCCTTGACATTGGGAGCGGTGTAGGTAAATTCTGCCTGGCGGCAGCGTATTATGCACCGCACGCACAATTTTTTGGAGTAGAGCAAAGGAAATACCTCATTGATCATGCGCTTCGTGCCCAGCAATTACTTGGTGTCCACAATGCCTCATTTATCAATGCCAATTTTACGCAACTGGATCTGGATGAATACGACCATTTTTATTTTTTCAATTCCTTCTACGAGAATCTTGATGACATGGACAGAATAGATGAGAATATAGCTTATTCTGAAGGGTTGTATGAGTATTACGTGCGCTATCTGTACAAGTGTCTGGATGTTTTACCTGCAGGAACAAAAATAGCTACCTATCATTCTCTTGAAGAGGAGATACCCAGAGGATATGAACTGGTTGGATCTTATTCCGATAACAATCTGAGATTTTGGAAGAAGCGATGAAATTAATTAAACCATACCTGTTGATTATATTTTTTTTGATATTAGGCATCATTATATTGAATGCCGGTTGTACAGCACACACAACCCTTCAAAAAATATATGGCTATGAATTGAAGTGAGTGTAGAAAAGAGGCACAATCATGTTTAGACCTAAAATCATTGATACTTTAAAGAACTATAATAAG
>CBFGNI010000023.1:0-20875 GCA_965650105.1 uncultured bacterium
TGGCAATGCTGATATCAGCTTGCGCCAATGCCTGGCTGTCATTAATGCCGTCGCCAACCATGGCAACAACATGACCCTGGCTTTGCAGTGTTTTAATGAAAGCGGCTTTGTCTTCAGGCAGCGTTTCGGCTTTGTATTGCGCAATGCCAACTTTTGCCGCGACTGCCTGGGCGGTTTGCGGGTTATCGCCGGTGAGCATATAAGGTGTAATGCCGATGGCTTGCAAACGCCTTATCGCTTCTGCTGAACTGTCCTTGATCTTGTCCGCTATTGCTATGGCAGCCAACGCCTGGGTATGGTCTGTAAACCATATTACCGTTGCAGCATCCTTGAGCCAGGCATCGGCTTTTTGTTGCAAGGCGGCACTGATAGTGACGCCTTGTTCCTCCATGGCCTTTTGGGTACCAACAAGATAATGATTGCCGCGATGGATTCCCGATACGCCTTTGCCGGTCATACTGTCAAAATGATCGATCTCGACTTTTGAGATATTATTGTTTTCAAAATAGTGTGTCACAGCTTCTGCTAAAGGATGTTCAGATTGCGCTTCCAGACTATAAAGGATAGCTGATAGTGTATTGGCCTCCGAACCTTCCTTCCATGCGATGCCTGTTACCTGGGGCTTGCCTTCGGTAATAGTACCGGTCTTATCCAGAATAATACTGTCGAGCTTATAAGCGCGCTCTAAGCTTTCAGCATCTTTAATCAAAATACCATTTTCGGCACCCTTGCCTACACCTACCATAATCGCGGTAGGTGTTGCCAGCCCCAAAGCACAAGGGCAAGCTATTACAAGAACTGTTACCATCGCAAGCAGTCCTTGAGTAAAACCATTAGCGCCACCAAAAACTGCCCAGACAATCAAACTAAGAATTGAAATTCCAATCACAACCGGCACAAAAATTCCGGCGATTTTATCGACCAGTTTTTGCACCGGCGCCTTGCTGCCCTGGGCCTCCTGAACTGCCTTGATGATATGCGCCAGCACCGTATCGCTGCCAACTTTTTCTGCCTTGAACTGCAAACTACCTTTTTGATTGATTGTGCCGGAAAACACTTTGGCACCTGCTTCTTTTCTTACAGCAATCGGTTCACCCGTCAACATGCTTTCGTCAACAAAAGAACTACCAGAACCCACCACCCCATCTACCGCAATTTTTTCTCCCGGTTTCGCCAGTAGCATATCGCCAATCTTAACCTGCGATACGGGAATTTCCATCTGGTGCCCGCCATGATGAATTATGATTACTGTTTTAGGCTGCAAGCCAATAAGTTTTTTTATAGCAGAGGATGTGTTGCTTTTAGCTCGTTCCTCAAGCATCTTGCCAAGCAGGATAAACGCAATCACCACCGCAGCGGCTTCAAAGTACACATGCACATGCAGGCCGCGCTTATGCCAGAACTGCGGATAGAGGGTATTGAAGACCGAAAACAGATAAGCAATTCCCGTACTCATTGCTACCAGCGTATCCATATTCGCAGAACGGTGTTTCGCCTGCTTCCATGCACTGACAAAAAACTGCCGACCAAACACCAATACCACAGGCGTTGCCAAGCCCCACATAATATAATTGGCGTAGGGCATGTTCATAAAAAGCATACCGATGATAACCAGCGGCACTGAGAAAACAAGTGAAAGAATAGTTCGGTTTCGCAAAGCTTTCGCGTGTGCGGTTTGAAGATTTTCCAGACTTTCCGCTACCTCGTCACTTTCATCAATGACCAGATCGTACCCAATGGACTGAATGGTTTTTTTTAAATCTTCTGCATGAATGATTGTTGGGACATATTCCACGCTTGCAGTACTGTTGGCATAGTTGACACCGGCATTTAATACTCCTGACTGCGCTTTCAACATGCTTTCAACGCTTCCCGCACAGGAGGCGCAACTCATACCCGTCACCGGAAATATTTTCTTTAATGTATCCACGCCATAACCAAGATCGCGGATGGCCGCAACGGCCTGGGGAATGACCCCGGCAGGATCTTCCGCTTCCAATATCGCACGGTGATTATTCAACTCGACCTTATGGCTTTTTATACCGGGAATTTTACTTAAACCCTTGTCAACAATCAGTGCGCAATGCTCGCTTTCGACATCGACAAGAGGTAGAATAATTGGATCGCTCATAGCCTTACATTTAATGCAAAGCTCGGACGATACTAAATGACGGTTGTTATATGATTTTGATAAAGAATTATAAGATTAGTTCCTTTATATTTTTGTTTTATTCCCAACCTTGTCTAATGGCTTTCGGGTACTATTACCGGCTTTCCAATCTGAAGGCGTGAGTTTCACAACTTTTTTAAACTGTCCGCTTAATGCCGCCACACTGCTATAGCCTATTTCATAAGCGATTTCACTTAAAGTCAATTCGCCATAGGTCAGCAATTCTTTAACGCGTTCAATTTTTTGCCGTATAGCAAATTGTTCGATGGTAATATTTTCGGTTTCGGAGAATAACGTGCTCAAATAATGGTAGTCGTAATTCAATTGCCTGCTGAGGTGTTCGCTTAATTTTAGTTTGGCATCATCATTAGGTTTATGCACCAAATCAATAATAGTGGTTTTAATTGCTTCAACAATCTGGCCCTTGCGGTCTTCCAATAATTCAAAGCCTACATTTTCCAAGCTTTGCTTTGCGGCAGTTAGTTGATCCTGGTTTAACTCGCTTTCCTGTAATTCTATAACACCTAAATCAACCATAAGCGGGTGCAGGTTGAGTTCTTCCAATCGTGTTTTAACCACCATCTTGCAGCGGTCGCACACCATATTCTTGATAAACAGTTTCTTACCCAATTGCTATTTTTTTACAGAAAGCTGCTGGTTGGTGATACTTCAGCCAACCAGCAGCACAATCTTCAATTATACATATCAATTATTTGGGCTCACTTAAGTCCTGCCGTGTTAAAAACTCCTGATCGGACAGGGTTTCCAAAAATGCGATCAAATCGGATTTTTGCTGAGCCGTTAAATTAAGTCCATTTCCAAACGGCACCATATGCTCATCAATATTGGGGCTATTTTGTTTTACACCGCTGCTATAGAAATTGACCACATCCTCAAGCGTTGCAAATCTGCCATCATGCATATAGGGTGCGGTCTGCGCGATATTGCGCAAACCCGGCATTTTGAATTTGCCGCGATCGTCCGCTTTGCCCGAGAACTTCATCAATCCATCATCAACCGGATTAATATCCAAGCCATTATTCCTGAATTGATAGTCGGTAAAGAGCGTATTCATCGTATGGCAGGTATTACACAAAGCATCGCCGGTAAAGAGCATCAATCCACGTTGCTCGGCATCGTTCAAGGCCGTGGCATCATTCAGATAGAAATACTTATCAAATTTGGTATTGAATGATACCATAGTACGTTCGAATTGAGCAATAGCTTTAACCACCATATTGCTATCAATAGTTCGCGTACCAAAGGCTTTAAAGAACAGTGAGGGGTAAGTTGCATCGGCTTGCAGACGCGTTACCACTTCCGGCCAATTATTGGCCATCTCTATAGGATTAGTCACGGGATCATGGGCCTGGGCCTCCATCGTTTCCCTTCTTCCATCCCAGAAAAAAGCTTTGGCCCAGCCAAGATTGATAATCGGCATGGCATTGCGGTTACCAAAAGCACCGTTCGTGCCCTGGCTGAATTGACGGAAATCATCAAAGCCGTTTTCCTGTTTGTGGCAGGTAGCGCATGCCATCGTGCCATCATTACTAAGCCTTTTATCGTAAAAAAGCTTACGACCCAGAGCTACACCTTCTTCCGTCAGCTTGTTATCTGACGGGTGCTGCATTTCCCCAACATAATTGATCACATAGTCCGGAACCGTGATGTATTTAGCCGTCGGATTGTAGACCTCTTCCGGTTGGGGAGTTTTATCTTCCTTCTTGCAGGCATGCAGACCTACCATCCCGGCAGCTATGCCCGCTAATATCCACGCCTTTTTCATCGTTAAACAATTATTGCTTTACGATTTGCGTAACACCATGTTTGCCATCTATATCAGTGATAAGCACTTTATAGATGCCGGTTGCCAGGCCGCTAATGTCAATTGACGGGTTCATAGTACGATTTGTGTAACTATACTCTGCTACAGTTTGGCCCATAGTGGTTACTACTTTAATCGTACTAATTGCTTTGTTATAAGATACACGCACTATGGTGAAAGCAGGATTAGGCGCGATTGAGATTTGTTTCGCGTCGATCTCGGCAACACTCAACGCTATAGACTGAGAGATTGCCGCTTTTATTCCAGCTTCATCATTCGTCGCGCTATTCTTTTTATTGTACAAAATGGTTTTGTCAGTAGCAACCACAATAACATGAGGCATACCTGTGCCACCAAAATCGTTCTCGTCAGCAGCATTACCAGCATTACCAAATAAAGTTGGCGTTGTAATGCCATTGGTACTAGCCCAGGAGCTTAAATTAGGGCAAGGAGTGTCACCCAGATCGTCGATCATCCAATACACAACTTTACCAGGATCGGTAGTATTGAAGCTCTGAACTGCATTTTGTGCTGCTTTGCCACCATTAACACATGAACCACATGGCATAACCCAAATGATCACAACTGTTTTTCCGGCGTTGAGCTCGGTGTAAAGTGAGTGCGAAACGCTGTTGCAGTCGGTAGCAGTAAAATCAGGGGCAGTTTGTGCTTGTGATGCAGTAATGCCGCACAATGCAGCAAGTGTAAAAAATAATTTTTTCATTGTTTTAGTTTTTGAAATTGATAAATAGTAACACATCAGGCGAAATGCCAAAGATGCAAAATGCTTATTCTATGGGTAAGCCATAGAAGGATACTAAATCAAATTCTGTAAACGCAATGAAAAATGTAAATATTGTCTCGCCGCCATCGGACTTTCTGCGGTATGCAAATGCCGGAAGACAGGACAACGTTGAAAGTATCTATATTAGAAACGCCCGTATAACCCCTGGGGATCAACGCATCTGTAAAAAAGGATTCACCAAGGGAATAAGTTTTGGCAAGCGTCTGCTTGTCGTCAATTTTTACTTTAAAATAGGTTGTTTTACAGCAGCCTTTATCAACCTTTCCACCTTTACAGCAACACTTGCTGTCTTTCTTATGGCCGTTGAGAGAAAGATATTGAAAAACCTTGCCACACAGATGATGTGTAATCTCTGCACCACTAATATTAGCGGTAAAAAGCAGCATAAGTAATATAGCGACAATCCTTCTCATTAAACTATGGTGGTTGTGAAGATACGAACTATCGTTAAAATCACAATATCAGATACTACAACGATACCTCAGTGCGACCAATGAGCTTAAGCCCAATTTATTGGGAACTTAGTTTGTTAAGGGTCTCCGTTGCACTTTAACCAGAATTAGCTAATAACAAACAGACATATCTTTGCCAGATGGATGGAGCGTTTATATTGCCCATAATATTAGAGGGAGAAGAGCTTGAGCTAAGTGCTAAATTGGTATCTACGGGTTATGTGCACCACTTCGAAGTTACAGTTGGTACTAAGATATTCCGCTTCGAAAAGGACGATGAAAGTAACTATAGAGTTATAGGTAAACAATTTGATGATAAGCTTGCTGACAATAATCTCTTTGAAGCCATAATACACAGCCTTAAAATGATAGCAGGCTAGTATAACACATAGTTGCCACTTAATTATATGCAATCAAGGGCCGAATAAAGTAGTACAGCTCTACCACAGCTTCTTCACCGCGAAGAATACTTCCACAATGAACTGCTACAATGACATGAATCAAAGCTCCTGATGACAGGGATCATATACCTGTTTTAACATGGATGCTACTTTTATTACATGCAGCTACCCGATTCAGGTAAACGTTTTTTTGATGAGACTGGTGCGATCTCCAGATTTACCGCCTGGTTCTTTCATGAGGCTTTCCGGCCACGATATGAATGGAAAGAGTTCATCCGGCAATGTTACGAGATCGGCTATAAGTCTTTACCGCTGATTGCCCTGACTGGTTTCATAATGGGCTTAGTACTGACCATGCAACTGCGCCCCACTATGCTGGAATATGGCGTTGAAGCTAAACTACCCGATATTGTCAGCCTGTCGGTAGTCCGGGAGATAGGACCAGTGATCACGGCGCTGATCTTTGCTGGTAAAGTAGCTTCCGGCATTGGCGCGGAGCTAGGATCTATGAAAGTGACCGAGCAGATAGATGCGATGGAAGTCTCGGGCACCAATCCTTATAAATATTTAGTAGTTACACGGGTAGCCGCTACCACGCTAATGCTACCCATTCTGGTAGTACTCTCCGATGCCATCTCTTTATACGGCGGTTATATGGGGGTTAACATAAAAGCGGTGACCAGCTGGAATCTATACATTAACCAGGTATTTAACACACTGCAGTTCAGCGACATCCTGCCTGCGATCGTCAAAACCTTTTTGTTCGGATTTGCCATCGGTATGGTAGGCTGTTATAAAGGATACTATTCCAAGAAAGGGACCGAAGGTGTTGGACGATCTGCTAATTCGGCCGTAGTGCTTTCTTCCGTGATCATCTTTATTATTGACCTGCTCGTTGTGCAAGTAACCGACATCCTTGGATTCAACTGATGGAACAGCAAGCAATACATAGGCAGGAGAACGTTATATCTATACGTGGACTCAAAAAGTATTTTGGGACCAACAAAGTGCTGGATGACTTAGATCTGGACTTAGGTAAAAACGAAAACCTGGTTGTGCTGGGACGTTCGGGTTCAGGCAAGTCAGTACTGATCAAATGCATTATAGGCTTGCTGGCGCCCGATGAGGGCCGTATAGAAGTGTTTGGCAAAGACATATTATCACTAGACCATGAAGCCCTGGATAAGATGCGTATCAGGATAGGTTTCCTTTTTCAGAGCAATGCCCTGTACGATTCAATGACGGTGCGTGAAAACCTGGAGTTCCCGATGCGGCGTCATTCAATAGATCTGAGCGAAGACGCAGCCAGGCAGAGGATAGAAGAGGTATTGGATAACGTCGGGCTGCTGCACACCATAGACATGATGCCTTCTGAACTTTCCGGCGGTATGATGAAAAGGATTGCACTTGCACGCACCATGATACTCAAACCTGACATCATACTCTACGATGAACCTACGGCAGGACTGGATCCCGTAACAGGTAAGGAAATAACAACACTCATTATGGATATCAAACGGAAATACAACACGGCAGCAATCATCATCTCTCACGATATGAAATGTGTTAAGGCCACTGCTGATAAGATCATATTGCTGATGAACGGAAAAAACTATAAAGAAGGTAACTACGGATCCTTTCAGGCATCGAATGATCCTTACATCCAACATTTTTTTGAGTAAGTATGAAAAAGAACACGGTAAACAATATCAGGCTCGGGATCTTCATGATAGCAGGAATGCTCATCCTGGTAGTCTCCTTATACCTGATAGGCCAGAACCAACATTTTTTCGGCTCTAATTATTCATTGAAAGCCAGGTTCCGTAATGTCGCAGGGCTGATGCCCGGCAACAATGTCCGGTTCTCGGGTATCCAATGCGGTACGGTTAAGGATATCGAGATCATCAATGATACAACTATTGAGGTAAGTATGCTGATTAGCAGTAAGACCAGTTCTTACATCCGCAGCAATGCAAGCGCGTCAATTGGCACAGAAGGGCTGATGGGCAACAAAGTGATCAATATAGTGCCCGGTACCACCACTGCACCGGTTATGCCAGCAGGTGGCCTGCTATATACAAGCGGTGAAAAAGGAATCGACGATATGTTAGGAACCTTAGGTGTTGCCGGGGATAATGCACAGATTATTTCTGCCAATCTGAAAGAAACCACAGAGAGAATTAACAACAGCATTCTGATGCGGGAGTTGTTAGCTGATACAACAATAGCCCGTGATTTGAGCAGCACCCTGCGAAATTTCCGTGATGCATCCGGAGACATTAAAAGTGCTGCGGTCGCTGTAAAACAAATGATCAGGGAGACACAGGAAGGGAAAGGTGTCGCAGGTGTTTTGCTAACAAACCAGCAAGCTGCGACACAGGTCACTGAAGCGATCAGCCGTCTTAATAGCGCGGCCAGCAAAGCAGATGGGCTAATTGGTGGCCTGGACAGCCTAGTTGCCGGCTTCCGTACCGATATGGACCGTGGTAAGGGCGCAGCCTATCTGTTGCTTAAAGACACCTCAACAACAACCCGCCTGCATAACAGCTTAGAAAATATAGAACAAGGAACTAAAGCCTTCAATGAAGATATGGAAGCACTTAAACATAATTTTCTGCTAAGGGGATATTTCAGAAAACAGGAACAGAAGAAAAAACGATAATTGACACACGTCGGTTGACACTAATCAGATATTATTGTAATGATAGTCATTAGCTCAACAACACAAATACAATTTTTTTACACAAATACTAGTATATGATAGAAAAAAATAAAAGAAAAGCCCCCGTGCAATCGCAAGCTGTGTACGGGCTGGGCTTCATTGGTGCTTTAATCTTTTTCATCCAGCAGGCAGGGAGTTTCTGGGCCGGTGTATTGGGTGTACTCAAAGCGCTGGTATGGCCTGCAGTGCTGGTATATAAACTGTTTCGTTTCCTGAACTAAATAAAAATCTAAACTATGAAAAAGAACATGGGGAAAACAGATACCAGGATGCGGGTCATTGCAGCCTTTATTATCCTGATGCTTTTATTCTTTGAGCTGGTCTCTGGAACGCTGGCCATAATACTCATAGCCGCCGCCGCTATTCTTCTAATACCAGTGTGCTCAGCTACTGTCCTTTATATGCATTGTTTGGCCTTTCTACCAGAAGAAACCGTAAACAATAAATATTAAAAACAACCAAAGCAGTAGCATTACAGGAAACATTTCAAGGACCAATCAGCGATGCTAGCCAGCACTGGCAAAGATTAAATAAAACAACGAGAAAATTTTGTTTCTTAGCGAGGCAATAGAATCGCCATCATACTCTTCTGACCGCAGTCATTGAAATGATCGTGGTTCTCCCATAGTGTGGTTTGAATTCCAATTTTGCAAGCTATCTAATTTGCCGCTGATGTTCTATGAGATATGGAAGTTACTAGCTGGTGTGGCTATATTTAGCCTCGGCATGCAGTTCCTGGCCCAGGCGTTGCGCGCCTTGACTGGCCGGGAAGCCAAATTGTTTTTAAGAAAACAAACAGTCCGTCCCTGGACTGCCATAGCGGGCGGAGCCCTTGTTACAGGACTCGTGCAAAGTAGTTCAATAGTGAACCTGATTGTACTGGGGCTTGTGGGCGCGGGAACGATCCCCATGGCAAATGCACTGGCTGTAACACTAGGTACCAATATTGGATCTACATTAAATACCTGGATCATAGCCTCAATTGGATTCGGGCTGAAAATTGAAACCTTGGCGCTGCCCGTAATTGCGGTAGCCGGTATCATGCGCGTTATGTTCCGGGAAAAAAGCCGGATATATTACTGGCTCGATTGCCTGCTAGGACTTGGATTTCTATTTTACGGATTGGACATGATGCGCCTGGGCATGGAGCATTCGATACAAGGGCTGGATCTTGCATCCTTTCGCAACTTGCCCGTTTTTATTTACCCGGTCATCGGGCTGGTGATCACTGCCCTGACACAATCCAGTGCTGCCACGGTTGCAATCGTATTAAGCGCGCTAAACGCTAAGGCTATTGACTTGGCCATGGCCACGGCCATTGTCCTCGGGTCCGAGGTTGGCACTACACTGAAGCTTGTTATAGCAGCTGCAGGAAAGGAAGCTTCGATGAAAAGAGTGGCGTTGGGGAACCTGGTGTTTAACGTAATTACTATCATCTTAATTTTCTGTTTCCTGAAGCCTGTTAATTATTTTATTACGTCTGTTATCGGCATCCACGATCCGCTGCTGGCGCTTGCTTCCTTCCAGACCTTAACCAACGTGACTGCAGTAATTCTATTCTTTCCTGTATTGGGACGGATGGCCCGATTTCTTAATGAACGATTTAAAGATTCCAGCCAACAAACACTATACATCGGGAAAGTACCTGTGGAAAATGAAGAATTAGCCATCACCGCGCTAGAGCGAGAAACTTCCTATTTCCTGAAAACAATTATACAATATTGCCTAAGTGTTTTTGACAAAGATGATCTGGAACGCTTTAATGGGGAGATACCTGAGGCCTTTTCAGCATTTGGAAGCGCTGACCGGTATCGGTTCATCAAGCAGCTGCATGGCGATATCTATGCTTATGCCATCGCATTGCAAAATGCTACTATCAACCAGGAACAGACAGTGCAGTTAAGCCGGCTGATCGCATCGGCGCGTAACGGCATGTATGCAGCCAAAAGTGTAAGGGACGCAGAAGCCGATATCGCCCAACTCCGCAATTCGGGGAACGATACCAAGTATGAGTTTTACCTACAGGCAAGAGTAACAACCTCTTCATTACTAGACAAGTTTGCACTCCAGCTTCAGCCTGTTGCCGACGGGCAAAAACAGTATGCGGAACTTGTGGAGATTTACCGGATGATCAGTACAGGATATGATGGCCGGCTCCAGGAATTATATAATAAAGGTCCTTTGTCCCAACTTTCGGATATAGAAGTTTCTACCATTATCAATTTTAACCGGGAAATTTATAGTGCTTTTAAGTCGCTTGTCTTCGCATTAAAAGACTTACAGCTTACCGGTGACGAGGCTAAATATTTCGATGAGCTGCCGGGATTTATCCGTTAGTTTCTGTTAGATAGGTTCATTGCCGGATCACGCCCTTAGTAAAGCTGCTCAGTGTCGCTTTTTTGCCAGTCCGTTGACTATGAATAACACGTCCCCACTCCGGTATTTTGTAAGATAACGTTACTGCGTCCAGCATTATTGTGCACAAAAAAATATAGTTATAAAACTGCCTTTCGATACAGCAGGCCCTTTATTTTTGGCTTTTTCACGTCTTTTAAAAGTCATCATAATTAGGGAGAACATGAGCATTTACATACTGGAATTTCAAGACATAGACAGGTCAAAATTCATGCTTGCGGGAGGCAAGGGCACTAATCTGGGTGAGCTATCTAAAATAAAAGAAATACAGGTACCTGAAGGTTTTTGCATTACTACCGAAGCGTATAAAAAAGTAACTAAAGACAACCAGGAGCTTAATAGCTTATTGGATGAATTAGCCCATCTTTATGCAGACGAGCGCAAAAGCATCGGCGAGGTTAGTGCGAAGATCCGCGCAGCTATTGAAAGCATACCAATTGCAAATGATATTGCCAGTGAGGTAGCAGACTATGTTACTAAGTTTGGTGAGGAAGATGCCTACGCGGTACGATCGAGCGCTACGGCAGAAGATCTACCAACAGCTTCCTTCGCAGGGCAGCAGGATACATATTTGAACATTCTCGGAAAGCAATCGATCTTAAAACATATCAGTAAATGTTGGGCATCGCTATTTTCAGAACGTGCAGTTATCTACCGAATACAAAATGGATTTAACCATCGTAAAGTACATTTGTCTGTAGTTGTTCAGAAGATGATCTTCCCTCAAGCTGCGGGAATTATGTTTACAGCCGATCCTGTTACCTCCAACAGAAAGGTGTTGTCTATCGATGCTAGCTTCGGGCTTGGTGAAGCTTTGGTTGCAGGCCTGGTGAATGCCGATAATTATAAAGTTTGTAATGGCAACCTTATCGATAAGAAAATATTCACCAAGAAATTGGCTATTTATGGTTTAAAATATGGTGGCACGAAAGAACAGGAAATTGAGCCGGAAATACAAAACAACCAGGTACTGACAGATGAAGAGATAGTACAACTGGAACGCATAGGCAGAAAAATAGAGACGCATTTTGGTGACCCGCAGGATATAGAATGGTGTTTGGTTGATGGGGCATTTTATATTGTACAAAGCAGACCCATCACTACTTTATATCCAATACCTGAAACAAACGATGAAGAAAACCATGTTTATGTGTCTGTAGGCCACCAGCAGATGATGACCGACCCAATAAGGCCATTGGGGTTATCCTTTTTTAAGATGACAGCCCGGCGTCATATGCCTGTAGCCGGCGGAAGATTGTTCGTTGATATCACTACAGAATTAGCTTCACCCGCTCAAAGAAATATCATGGTAAACGTACTAGGGAAGTCGGACCCGTTGATAAAAGGTGCCCTTATAAATGTGCTGGAGCGTGAAGGTTTTATAAAAAGTGTAGCTAACAATCTGCCACCAGTAAATGGCAAGGCTGTACCATCTGTAGATTATAATGCAAGCATAGAATATGAGCCGGCCATTGTACCGGGCCTGATTAAGGCCAACAAAGTAGCTATTGAAGAATTGAAGCAAAATATCCAAACGAAGACCGGTGTGGAACTATTTGATTTTATCAGTGATAACATACAAAAGAACTACTCTAACCCACAAAGTTTTTCTGTGATCATGACGGGTATGAATGCTTACACCTGGGTAAAAGAAAAAATGAATGAATGGCTGGGTGATAAGGATGCAGCAGATATAATTGCTAAATCTGTACCCGATAATATCACTTCAGAAATGGGCCTGGCACTTATGGATGTTGCAGATGTGATACGTCCTTACCCGGAAGTGATTGAGTATTTACAGCATTCAAAAGACGATAGCTTTTTAGATGAGTTGGTCAGATTTAAAGGTGGGAAAGAAGCAAGGAATGCTATCTATGTCTATCTCAACAAATATGGAATGCGCTGCGCAGGAGAAATAGATATTACACGCACAAGGTGGAGCGAAAAGCCCTCAATGCTTATACCTGTCATACTGAATAATATCAAAAAATTTGAGGAAGGAGCAGGCGTACGCCGGTTTGAGCAAGGCTTGCAGGAAGCACTAAATAAACAACATGAATTACTGGAACGATTAAAAGAGCTACCTGATGGGGCACAGAAAGCCGATGAAGCAAAACGTATGTTCAATCTCATCAGGAACTACAGCGGGTACCGCGAATACCCTAAATATGGCATCGTTAACCGGTACTTTATTTACAAACAGGCTTTACTGAAAGAAGCGGGAGAACTTGTGCAGGCAAATGTGCTTCACGATAAAGAAGAAATTTATTATCTGAGTTTTGAAGAGTTGCGCGAAGTGGTGCGCACTCATAAGCTCGACTATAATATTATAGATGAACGCAAAGAAGCATATAAATTATATGAAAAACTAACTCCCCCACGGGTTATCACTTCAAACGGTGAGGTTATTACTGGTAAATATAAAACAGAGGATATACCGACAGGAGCTATTGCAGGTCTGGCTGTTTCTTCAGGAGTTGTAGAAGGGCGTGCACGTGTTATATTAAATATGGAAGACGCGGATATAGAGGATGGAGATATATTGGTCACCACGTTTACAGATCCTAGCTGGACACCCTTATTTGTATCTATAAAAGGACTTGTTACCGAAGTTGGCGGACTGATGACTCATGGAGCTGTTATAGCACGGGAATATGGCCTGCCCGCAGTTGTGGGAGCAGAAGATGCCACTAAATTGATAAAAGACGGACAAAGGATTAGAGTGAACGGTACGGATGGGTATGTAGAAGTAATACAATAAATCTAAATAGTCTTACCAGTAAGGCACAGTAGAATATCAACGATATAAAATTTTACAAAACTGCATCAAAGCCTTACTTACTTAAACTTCAGATTCATTGAAATTATATCGGAGTGCAGGCCTGTACTGCGTATATAGTGGCCATATCTTAATTCAAACGTGCTGAAATACTGTAGCCCAAATACGCCTTTGGGTGGAGATATACGTACACCGGCACCAAAGAAGTGACTATTAAATTCAGATACATCATAATTGCTTGTATAATATTCATCTTGTAAAGTATGTTGCTGATACGGCGCAAAATACTTCGCCGCAGTTTGATTATAAAATCTGTAAAATGGACTGACAGAGAAGAAAGGATTGATCTTTACTGGCAATTCAACATTAAACGTATTAGCATTAATACCCCAGGTATCGGTATAGTACCGGTAATAAGACTTAATGATAAGCCTATCGCCAAAGAAATAATTGGCACGTATTCCAAATGGAAGCTTTAACCGGGTATCAGGTAGATGTTCCTGATGAACGCCAGCATCATTAAAATATACTCTGTGAAAGGGCAAGCTTAGATAACCTTGCTGTTGTACTACATCTGCTATCAACGCTATCTGCAAACGCTGATTAATTATTTGCGAATAGGAAATAGAGGCAACGTATGTATTACGAGCAGTTGTGGCATAATCGTTTTCTCGGTTGTAGCTGTTGTAGCCCCTTAATTCTATAGGAGCCACTAATGTTACCTGATCGAGATATGTTTGCAATTTTATAGTCAACTCACCATTTCTATTTTTAGTCTTCGCCGAGAAACTTACATTGGCCCCGAAAGATTTATAATCAAACTCTGAAGATGCAGATAAACCAGCGGCGATAGTAGTACCTTTCTGCTCGTTTTCCATACTCCAACCTAAAGATGGATAAATGCGTGTATCGGCGTGTGATGCTGATGAATTAGCCCGTAGATCGATCTTATCTGACGAGGCAGAAGTATAATGATCTATACCGGCTTCAAGATCGAAACTGTGCTTACGAAACTTCTTATCATAACGGGTAAGCTTTACATCCAGTACATTGGCAATATCATTTAGCTTTTCGCTCCCAATACCACCTGTCACAGCCGCATTATTCCCATCTTGCATGTAATAGCTGGATACAAGGTTTACTTCTTCTATTTTAAGCTTCCGGCTTTCAAAACCGGTATCGGCAACTTGCGCATGCATTTTCATGAACGCAACCATACCGGCAATAGTTAAAAACAATCTTTTCATTATGCTATGTTTTACAGTTGCGTAAGTTTAGTTGCAACCGCAGCCCCCACCACTTTTGCCTGCATTGGCGCCAGATGCCCCTTCCCGATATGATTGAAAGCTGAGTTCTGTTTTTTCAATCTTTCTATTGCTAAGCGTCATTTCAGCATCGTTCAGTTTATTTTTCTGATACGGCTTAACCGTTTGGCAAGACGATAAGAACAATATGAGCACAACTGGTACTACTCCTAATCCAGAATATTTTGTTTTGCAGCTCATGATAACCTTATATTTTTAGAAGTATGTACCCTATTATTATCATCGATAATAATACAACCAAGATGGCGGATCTGGTTTATCAGATTAAGCCCTGCCTTGATACCCATAATAGTTACAGGGGTAGCCATAGCATCAGCTATCTCAGCATTAGGGCTAATAATAGTAACACTTTTTATACCGGTAACAGGTAAGCCTGTTTTAGGATTAATAGTATGCGAATATTTCTTTCCTTTTATAACCACATACTTTTCATAATTACCTGATGTAGCAACTGCCATATTTGTGATATTCATGTAAGAGAATGGCAAATGTGCATTATCAGGATTGGCTATGCCGATTGTCCAGGGTTGGCCGTTGGCCTGTGTACCCCATGCTGTGAGATCGCCAGATGCATTTACTATACCACTCTGTACGTCCTCCTTTAAAAGCAGTGCCTTAGCCATTTCTGCAGCGTAACCTTTCCCTATACCACCAAAACCCATACGCATACCTTTCTCTTTAAGCATTACAGTTTGTTCCGAATCATTTAAAATAATATTTCGGTAATCAATAAGACGAATCAAAGATTTTGCAGTCGCTTCATCGGGCAGATTTTCCATGTGAACATCAAAATTCCATAAGCTACGGTCTATAGAACCATAAGTAATATCGAAAGCGCCATCAGTGAGCGATGAAATTTTTATTGAACGTTTGATAAGATCGTACACTTCCTTATCTACATGTACGGGGGATATACCTGCCTGGCGATTGATGTGATTTGTTTGACTGCTTTCATCAAAAGTGGTTAAAAGCTTTTCAATTCGCCTGATTTCGTTAATTGCAATAGCAGTTTTCTCCTGGGCCCATAATTCATTATCAGTAACAATTGTTATCTCAAAAATATTGCCCATGAGCCGAACACTCTGCTTGTATTCTTTCAGGTCAATTTCAGTGTCCGTGCTCATCAGAGATGTCTTTTATTTCTTGTGCAAATTGTTGAGCGCTTTCTTTCGGTAAGCCTGACCAGGTTTTTAATACATTGCCATTCCCATCCATCAACAGTGTATACGGGAACATACCTTGCGTATTATACTTTTCTGCTAATTCGTCGTTTTGCTTTTGGGTTTGGGCATCGGGTAGGTTCTTTTTATTTCGTGGAAAGTCAGCATTAAATAGTATAAGTGAAGTATCAGCCATTTTGATGAATGCTTCATTCTCAAAAATATCTTTGCGCATTCGTATACATGGTATACACCAATCGGAACCTGAGAAATTAAGTAATATCAACTCATGCTTTTCTATAGCCCTTTGTTTTGCGCTTTCGAAATCGGTATCTACGAAACCAAAGGACATTAACAGAACTGTTATAGGAGCAATTATCAGCATTCGCCTTATTCTAGTTTTATACCCTAACTTTTTCATACACTAAATTTAACGCATTGTAATCTTCTATATTCTTAAGCAATAGTTAATATTGTTCAAGAGGAGGTAATATTATTCAAGAAGGTCAATATTGCTAGCTGAATTGTAATAATTAATGCCGCATCCTGACAAATGAATACAGCATAATATAACGCCAGAGAAGCATTAGCATATACAGAGTTATTAAGGGTATGATTTTTATCCGATTGACAGTATAAAAAGAACTAATGCCAGAAGGCCCGTCAATAGTCATTTTAAAAGAACTCACTACTCAGTTTGAAGGCAGGAAAGTGCTTGCTGTTTCCGGCAACTCAAAAGTTGATATAGAACGTGCATTAAACCAAAAAATTATAGCCATTAAAAGCTGGGGCAAACATTTTCTAATCTGCTTTAAAACTTTCACAATTCGCATACATTTCATGCTATTCGGTTCTTACAGGATCAATGAAGAAAAGGATACACCCGCAAGACTTAGCTTAAAATTCACTAATGGCAGTTTAAATTTTTATGCATGTTCAGTCAAAATAATTGACGAACCACTTGATGAGGTTTATGATTGGAGTGCAGATGTTATGTCGGACAAATGGGATGCAAATGCAGCTAAAAAGAAGTTGAAGGTAAAACCTGAAATGCTGGCCTGCGACGCATTATTGGATCAAAATATATTTTCAGGTTCAGGTAATATTATTAAAAACGAAGTATTATTTCGTACCAAGCTGCACCCGTTAAATGAGATTGGTAACATACCAGCAAAAAAGCTTGGCGAGCTAATTAAGGAAGTGCGCAATTATAGTTTTGATTTTCTGAAATGGAAAAAAGAGTTCACTCTTAAAAAACATTGGCTGGCACATACCAAGAAAACATGCCCAAGGTGCAAAATACCCTTGATAAAAGACTACTTGGGTAAGACAAACCGACGAACATTTTACTGTACTAATTGCCAGGTACTACATACAAGTTAAAAGCATGAGTAAAGTTTATATTGGTACATCGGGCTATAGTTATTCCTATTGGAAGAACAGATTTTACCCAGAAAAACTAGCAACATCCAAATGGCTTCAATACTATGCAACGCAGTTCAACACGCTTGAATTGAATAACAGCTTTTACCGTTTCCCGACAGTAAAAAACCTACAAAAAGCAGCGTCCCAAACACCAGATGATTTTAGATTTACGGTGAAGGCACACAAAATCATTACACATACTATGCGCCTTCGCAATGCGAAAGAGAAAATAAAAGAGTTTACTGATATTGTGCATGAAGGTTTGAAAGAAAAGCTTTCTTGCATGCTTTTCCAGTTACCACCCTCCTACTCTTATAGCGAAGAACGCATGGAAGATATTATAGCTAATATCCCTCACAATATGTATAGCGCAATAGAGTTCAGGCATGTATCGTGGTGGACAAAAGAAGTATTTGAAATGCTTAAGAAAAGTAAGATCAGCTTTTGCAGCGTCAGCTATCCCAACTTACCCGATAATAACATTGCAACCTCAGATGTATTTTATAAACGTATGCACGGAGTACCACAATTATTCAAATCGGCTTATAACAGAGATGAGTTACAAAATCTTGCTTCCTCCATACCTAAAAACAAGCAAACATTTATTTATTTCAACAACACCACATACGAGGCAGGCTACGAAAATGCTTTACTTCTGAAGAAGATAATGAACGTATAATGCTATGGCACAACTTTGTTGAATATTTAGCAACAGCACTATGAATAAGAAACTTACATTTAAAGGTATTTGGTGTGTATTAAAAGACACATTTAGTGGTTTTTCGAACGATAAGATTACTAAACTTAGTGGATCCCTTGCTTATTATATGGTATTCTCTATGGCGCCTTTACTAGTCATTATTATTTCCATGTGCGGAATATTTTTAGGAAGAGAGGCAGCAGAAGGAAAAGTATATGGCGTATTGAGAGATTTTCTTGGCGATAATACCGCATTACAGCTTCAGCAGGTCATCAGAAACGCTTCTATATCTGATAAGGGTTCGCTCGCAATAATTATTGGTGTCATAACATTGTTAATAGGCGCCACTACTGTTTTTAGCGAGATACAAGACTCTATCAATACTATATGGAAGTTAAAACCAAAACCTAAGAGAGGTTGGGTGAAAATGTTGAAGAATAGATTTTTATCATTTTCAGTAATTATTAGCCTTGGGTTTTTACTCCTTGTATCCTTAGCTATTTCAGGCATTATCGAAGGTATTAGTAAGGGGCTACAAGAACGTTTTCCTGATGTTGCTGTTGTAGTGTTCTATATAATAAACCTTTGCCTTACACTTGGCAGTTGCATATTGATATTTGCCGTAATTTTTAAAGTTTTGCCAGATGCTGAAATAAAATGGAAAGATGTACTGGCCGGCGCGTTAGTAACAGCCATACTATTTATGATTGGTAAGTTTGGAATTTCATTATATATCTCTAAAACGCAAGTTGGCAGTACTTATGGCGCAGCTGGATCGCTGGTTGTATTGTTAGTGTGGGTATATTATTCAGCAATCATTCTTTACCTGGGTGCAGAGTTTACAAAAACCTACGCTATTGCGTATGGTTCGCAGATACACCCTAATGAATATGCTGTAACAACAAAACAAGTAGAAGTGGAAACCGAAAACGATACTGTGCAGCAGAACGATAAAGAGATAAAAAAAGAAGAGAAGCAACAGGACAAAAACTCTTAACTGTATAAATATTAAAACCTGCTTAAGGCAGGTTTTAATATTTACAGAAGTGCTTACAATTTACTTCAGGTTTATTTTTCCCTCTAAGCTATCGTCTGTTTCTTTTCCGGTTATTGCCCCATACATCATACCCAGTAGCTGCACTACTTTACCGTGTTGAGTATCCCAATAATAGCCTTGTTCAGGTTTAAAACGGATAATGATAAGATTTGGATCTTCTTTTCCTTCAGGAAACCATGTTTTGATAAATGCGTTCCACATCTCATCTATTTCCTTCTGGTTGCGATAAGTTTCACCTTTACCATATAAACCCATGTATTCAGATTTATCCTGGTTAGAATACGTCAACTGCATTTCAGGTGATGCATTAATATGCATTACTGCATCAGAATCTTTTACGCTCAAAAAATAAATATATCCCTGCTCATCAACTTTTTGTGTAGCCATAGGGCGCATACTTAACGGGACCTGGTGCAGGTTGGTTATCATAAGGCAGGTACGAGCAGCCTCGGCCAATTCCTTTATCTTTTTAGCTGCTTCTGCCCCACTTAAGTTCTCTTTACTTGGTGTATCCATGGTATAAATTCTTTTCAGTATACCATATTAAAAATGTGCCAGCTATTTTGAGCGCGCATATATATAAGCCCGCTCAATATTTTGTTGAGCGCCAAAAGAGGTGACTTCTTCAGAAGTAATGGCAATCGAATCTTTAGCAGGGTAATATGCCATGTAATTATTTATAAGAAGATGCTGACTGTTAAAGACTCTCACAGTATCATTACTCCCATCAGCATTTAGTATTAAAGTGTCAGCCCCAACCGAAGCAAATGCAGGAATACCTACCGATGATTCATCTATATAGCTCACTGCGAACTGCTCATCTGGCAAATAATATGTTGTATCAAGTGTACTCGTTGAGGTTCGCTTAGCGATTTCCCAAGTCCTTTCTTTATAAAGAGGACTATTATTTGTTTTAGTCAGTTCGTTTTTCTTTTTACAAGAAGTTATAAGAACAAAAACTAACAAGGCATGAGTTATGGAAGGTTTCATATAGCATGTGATTTTACAACATATAACAACTGCTATGCCAATTATATATTTATTGATAAGCCTATAATTCTTTACTTATAATCATAGATATTATTGTTTGGAGTGGCATACTTGCGCCTTATTGCTCCAGGAAATCCAGGTCTTTACCAAAAGTCTCTTCGGTCATTAGTGCAGCAACTACACTTATGCTCATTACTATTGCACCTGTTATTGCAGCCGCTTTAATAGCGCCATAACTCATTAGGGATGTATACAGCATAGTTATTAAAGGCAAAGCACCACGCACCATATTAGGTACTGTAGTAGCTGCAGTAGCACGTAAGTTTGTACCAAAATGCTCGGCTGCCATGGTAACAAATATGGCCCAGAAACCTGTGGCAAAACCCATGAAAGCACAGATAGCATACATACCGCTGGCAGTACCATTGTATTGGTTGAAATACATTACTATTGAAATAATAGTAAGTGCATAAAAAATATACAACGCTTTCTTACGGCTTTGCAGCCATTGACTTACTAACCCAACTAATATATCCCCTATTGAAATTGCTACATAAGCAAACATTACAGCTTTACCGGGGTTTATCTCCTCTTGTATATTAAAAGCTTTACCAAACTCTCTGGAAAAAGACACCAGAATTCCTATAAC
>CBFGNI010000024.1:0-20844 GCA_965650105.1 uncultured bacterium
CCATCATTATCTTTCCAGTTAAACGTACTGCCAATTTCCCAATCGCTGATATATTCACCACCCATTTCTTTTGTTACAGCAGGCTCTGTGAAAACACGCCATACATTTTCGGGTGAGGCATTAATCTCGATCTCTTTTTTAAGGACTATTTTTTCCATGTCGATTTAAATTTACGTAGAAACTTTTTAATGGAACCGACGGGATTCTTCGCTCATTGCACTCGCTCAAGAATTAGTCCGAACCCTTTTTGCGGGTTCAAATCGATACCCAGATAAAATAAAGAAGGCCAACTTTTCAGTTGGCCTTCTTTATTTAGTGGAACCGGCGGGATTCGAACCCGCGTCCAAACATATGCCCAATAAGCTTTCTACATGTGTATTCCGGAATTGAATTTCGGTAAGCAGCCAGAACCGGACAAACTTACTACTTACCTAGTCGCTTTAGTTTTCATACCTGCAGCGCAACAATGCAGATCATATCCTGTTATTGGTTTGATTTAGGCGGCAGAAGCTGGAACAGGCAGCGGCTTTCTGCGGCCAAAATGGTTGTCTAATTAATAATTAGGCAGCCATGGCAAAGTTAGATTCGCCATTCAAAGTTTGAATATTCAGATTTACGTGCTAATTACACAACGCACGACATGCTTACTTACCCTGCCCTATGCTGTCAAAACCAGTCGGCCCCAAAAGCTTAGGCGGATATTTGTAATATCCTCAAAGAACTGCTGCAAAGTTACGAATTAGCAAGCATACTATCTGTTAAAAACAGAGTGGTTATTTTTGCCACTCATGCTGAAGATAGCTTACCATCCCATTTACGCACACCCCCTGGCGGAAGGGCACCGTTTCCCGATGGAGAAGTACGAACTGATACCTGCGCAGCTATTGCATGAAGGCGTAATAACAGCAGAAAACTTGTTTACGCCGGGTAAAGCGGAAGAAGAAGTAATACTGTGGACGCATGATGCGGACTATTGGAACCGTATGAAGCACCTGCAGCTAACCGATAGGGAAATGCGGGCGATCGGATTCCCGTTATCGGCACAACTGGTAGAAAGGGAAATAACGCTGAGCCAGGGAAGTATTGATTGCGCCATCTATGCACAGCAATATGGTGTATCGCTGAATGTAGCCGGTGGCACCCACCATGCCTTTGCCGATAAAGGAGAAGGCTTTTGCCTGCTGAATGATTTTGGGATAGCGGCGAACTATTTGTTGCATCATCAACTGGCTAAGCAGGTAATGATTGTTGATCTGGATGTACACCAGGGTAATGGTACAGCATCGCTATTTAAACATGAGCCACGTGTGTTTACCTTCAGCATGCACGGGCAGCATAATTACCCTTTCCATAAAGAGCAAAGCGACCTGGATGTAGGGCTAGCGGATGGTACTGATGGTAATACTTACTTAGAGCTACTGCTGGAACACCTGCCTGTTATATTGCAAAACGTACAGCCCGATTTCGTTTTTTATTTATCTGGGGTAGATGTACTAGCAACGGATAAGTTTGGCAAACTAAAGCTATCGATAGCTGATTGCGCGCGCAGGGATGAAATAGTGTTTGCACTTTGCAGAAAGCATAATATACCTGTTGCCGTGGCAATGGGGGGTGGTTATTCGCCGCAGATAAAACATATTGTAGAAGCGCATTGCAATACCTTCAAACTGGCGAAACAGATATTTGAACTATAAAAGAAAAGCCTGCTCACTGAGCAGGCTTTTAATATTTTTGATTTGAACGCTCCCTATTTTTTGAACAACCGGAATATATCCAACCCGTTTGCATAAAGCATTAATCCTAGTAATAGTACAAGGCCAACCGTTGTTGCTTTCTCCATTACCTTTTCGCTTACTTTTCTGCGGGTTACCAGCTCGAACAATAAGAAGATAACATAACCACCATCAAGACCCGGTATAGGCAGCAGGTTCATAACTGCCAGTATGATAGATACGAATGCGGTAAGCATCAGGAAGTCCTGCCAATCGAAAACGGGCGAGAACATTTTACCGAAGCTTACAATACCGCCGAGGCTTTCAGATGCTTTTATTTCTTTCGATGTAAAGATCATCTTCAGCTGGCGCCAATAGTTGCCAATTTGCTGGCCCGTGTAAGAAAAGCCTTTGCCTACAGCCTGTATAGGATTGTAGGTAACCTTATCGAGCACAAAAAAAGCATCCCATGTTTTGGGTGCAAAGCCTAGTATCTTATTTTCAGGCACGGTGCCTTTTACTTCTATAGGGGCGCCATTGCGCACAACAGTTAATACAATAGGCTGACTAACGGAAGCACGTTTTATTTTTTCAAACTCATCGTAAAAATATACGGGCTGATTATTTATAGCTATAATACTATCGTTAGCTTTCAGGCCCATTCTCTCCGCCTCGCTTTTGCTGGATACATCGGCCACTACAACCGGCACACGCGGCTGTATGAATGTATTGCGCTGGCTTTTAATGATCTTGCGTATAGTGCCCTGCGGTATGGTAACCGTTTGCGACTGTCCATCGCGCAAAACAGTAAAAGAACTTGCTTCGTTGAAGATGAATTCGGGCACAATGCGGTTGAAGCGATCTACATATTTACCATCAACAGCAGTTATCTGGTCGCCATTTTTAAGGCCTATGCTTTCGGCAGTACTATCGACCATAATACCATACTTTGCATTTTGCGTAGGCAGGTATTGTTCGCCCCAAATACCGAATATCAACGCGTAGATGCCAATAGCCACGAGGATATTCATGATAATGCCACCCAGCATTATGAACAGGCGCTGATAAGCTTTTTTCGAACGGTATTCCCAGGGTTGGGGTGGCTGAGCCATCTGGTCTTTATCCATACTCTCATCAACCATACCCGCTATTTTCACATAGCCACCCAAGGGGAACCAGCCTAAGCCATATTCCGTATCGCCTTTCTTCTTTTTGAACAAAGCGAAGTTGAGCAGGCCCGGGAATGGGAACAGGAAATCGAAAAAGAGGTAGAATTTTTCTACACGGGTTTTGAACAAGCGTGCAAAGAAGAAGTGACCAAATTCATGAAGCAATATCAGTAACGACAGAGCGGCAAGCAATTGCAGTGCCTGCACGGCGCCACCAGATATTAAAAGAACGGAATTAAGTTGCATGTGGATGATTACGGTATTAGTATGATAGCTGGCTTTTTTTAACGAGTTCGGAAGCATGGATACGGGCCAATCTGTCAGATTCCTGATAGTCGGTAATATCAGGCGTTTCCAGGAAATTTGCCTGCCCCATAACAGCTTCTATTATATCGCTCATTTCAATAAAGCTAACTTTATTTTGCAAAAAAGAATGCACTACTACTTCGTTGGCAGCATTCATGACACAAGGCATATTGCCGCCTTTATACATGGCATCTTTCGCGAGTGCAAGATTACGGAAAGTTTTATAATCAGGGGCTTCAAAGGTTAGTTTTGCGAAGTCTTTAAAATCAAAACGTTTAAAATCGTTTTGAAGCCTCGTGGGATATGCCAACGCATATTGTATAGGCAGCTTCATATCGGGCAAGCCCAACTGTGCTTTTAACGAGCCATCGCGGAACTGCACCAGCGAGTGAAGGATAGACTGTGAATGTACAATTACATCTATCTGGTCGTTATCTAAGCCAAACAACCATTTGGCCTCAATCATTTCCAGCCCTTTGTTCATAAGGGTGGCGCTATCTATTGTTATTTTGGCGCCCATCGTCCAGTTAGGGTGTTGCAGTGCATGACTGGCCTTTACATTTACCAGGTAATTAGGCTTACGGCCTAAGAACGGCCCGCCGGAAGCAGTGAGGTATATCTTCTCAATGCTATCCCAACGTTCGCCAACCAGGCACTGGTATATTGCTGAGTGCTCGCTATCTACAGGTATGATACGCGCACCATTCTCAGCAGCAAGCTTCATCACTATATCGCCTGCTACTACCAGTGTTTCTTTATTAGCCAGGGCAATACGCTTACCTGCCGTCACGGCCGCTATGGTTGAAGATAAACCCGCAAAACCCACTATAGCAGTAAGTACTGTATCTACACTATCCCATTGTACCACATCGTTTAAAGCATCGGCGCCTGCAAATACTTTTATAGGGAAACCAGCCAGTGCATCTTTTACAATGGCATATTTAGTATCGTCGGTTACAACTACTGCATTAGGCTTAAACTGAATTGCCTGTTTTATCAACAGGTCGGCGTTACTATGTGCTGTTAATACTTCTATCTCAAAAAGATCGGGGTTAGCCGCCACCACGTCTAATGCCTGGGTGCCGATGGAACCCGTGCTGCCAAGAATTGCTAACCTGTTTTTTCCACTGTTATTTTGCATGTACTATAAGTCGCCGTTGTAAGGGTATCAAAGGTATTTAAAACCTGTTAGACATGCCGTATATTCGTTGCGATATATGATTTTTGTAAAAATATTAACAGCCTGATTTTATGTTGCAGAAACAGACAATGGATTTTTTAAAGAAGCTGGAACAGAACAACAACAAGGAATGGTTTGATAAAAACAGGAAGGTATATGAGGCCGCAAAAGCTGACTTTGAAGTATTGGTAAATGAACTGCATAGTAAAATAAGTAAGCAAGAGCCGCGTATGGACGGGCAAAAAGCAAAGGATAGTATCTTCCGCATATTCAGAGATGTACGGTTCTCGAAAGATAAAACGCCCTATAAAGCACATTTCAGCGCCTACTTCAGCCGTGCAGGGCGCAAAGCTCCTGATGCAGGATATTATTTTCATTTGCAGCCCGGCAAAAGCTTTTTTGCGGGTGGCATCTGGATGCCTGAAGGCCCGTTGCTAAAAGCTATACGCCAGGAAATAGATTACAACCACGACGAGTTTAATAAAATACTCAGTAAGCCCGCATTTAAAAAAGAATTCAAGGAGCTACAAGGCGAACGGCTGAAAACAGTGCCGCAAGGCTACAAAGACGATAACCCGGCCATAGAGCATCTGAAAATGAAAAGCTTTATGGTGAGTACGCCGGTTGCAGATAAAGATATAGCATCGGAACAATTAGTACCGAAACTGATGGGTTATGCCGCCTTGATGAAGCCTTTAGTAGATTTTTTGAATAGAGGACTGGATTAATTAGTTACGAAATACAAGAAATTCGAAAGGGCGATCGCTGTGAATGATCTTCTTTCTTTTGCCTTGCTTTGAAGGTTGTGTAGAGTTCCGGTAAACATCCATCATTTCAGAAGCCTTGGTGACGCTGGCATCATTGTCTATCTTGCTAACAATGTTCATTAATTCGTCCACTTTCTGGTCGAATTCTTCCTGCCAGTGCTGAGCTACTTTAGTGGTTACCAACAACTCTCTTGTTTGCTGTTTCATAATGAAGTCACATTTTTAGAGCTGTGTAAAAATTGTTTACTAGAAAGATAAACAATTTTATAGCCATAAGGAATAGCAATAAAGAATATGTGAGCGCAATGCAGAATTGCAGCACATTAAAACCAGATTAAAAAATAATTAGTAGAAGTTGGTAAGGTAAGGATAACGTACCTGGTACAATTCCTTAACCTTGTTCAGGATGATCTCGCGCAGATTTTCGATATTCTGCCTTTCGGTTGCAGATACGAACACACAATTACCTGTTGTCAGATTATCCCAGCGCCTGTATAGCTGCTTCAGCAAGTCTTGCTTTACTTCATCATCCAACCAAGGATCGAACACTGTTTTTTCGTACAGATCCATTTTATTGAAGATGGTAAGGATAGGTTTATCGAAAGCGCCTATGTCTTGCAGTGTTTTATTTACTACACCCATCTGGTCTTCATAAGCAGGGTGCGATATATCTACCACATGCAATAAACAATCTGCTTCACGCACTTCATCCAGCGTGCTTTTAAAACTCTCTACCAGGTGGTGAGGAAGCTTGCGTATAAAACCTACCGTATCGCTCAGCAGGAAGGGGGTTTGTTCATAAACAATTTTACGCGTGGTAGTATCGAGCGTAGCGAACAACTTATTCTCAGCAAATACCTCCGACTTGCTTAGCAAGTTCATAATAGTGCTTTTGCCTACATTGGTGTAACCCACCAATGCTACACGTATATAAGTGCCGCGTTCCTGGCGCTGTGTAACAGATTGCTTATCTATTTCTTTAAGCCGCTTGCGCAGCAAGGATATTTTATCCTTTATAATACGCCTATCCGTTTCTATTTCCGTTTCACCCGGGCCTCTTGAACCGATACCACCACCTTGTCTTTCCAGGTGCTTCCACATACCACGCAGACGGGGTAATATGTATTGATATTGCGCCAGCTCTACCTGTACTTTTGCCTGTGCTGTTTTAGCTCGGCTGGCAAATATGTCCAGGATAAGGTCACTGCGGTCTAACACTTTAATACCTATAGCATCGCTGATATTGCCTATCTGTGAGCCGGTCAGTTCATCATCGAATATAGCCAGGGTAACACCTTTGGCATGTACGTATTCACGTATCTCTTCCAATTTACCCTTGCCTAAAAATGTACGGCTATCGGGCTTGGGTAATTTTTGAATGAATGTTTTTACGGTTTGTGCACCTGCAGTTTCGGCTAAAAAGGCTAACTCCGTCAGGTACTCATTCACCATCGTTTCAGTTTGGGTCTTATGCACCAAACCGATCAACACTGCTTTTTCTTCCTCTTGAATACTATTCTTTTGCTCAATCATATTTATATACCCAGAAAAAAGCCACCCTTTTTTGTTGGATGGCTGGTATTGCAAAAATATGAATAATCTATCAGATAAGTCGTTCCTGTTCGCGTAGCCAGCGTTCGGGTATCTCGTCGTTGCTGGCCATCAGGTAATCGTTGTAAGCGCAGGGCACATAAGTTTGGTCGGGCATCTTCATCCACCACCTGTTGGTACGCTTGCTTTTTATGAACACGGTATCGTTATCGGTAAAGCTGATGTGGAAGGTTACGAAGTCTTCAATATCAGACAATAATGCTTCAGTTTTACTTACCTGGTAGCCGTCTATAAAGTACCATATCATCTGAGCTATCAGCTTAGCCGTCATATCGTTAATATCCTTGCTGCTGTTATAACCATATATACCGTAAGATGTAAGCTGGTTGCTCATGCCTGCATATCGCGACAGTAAGCAGGCTTCTTCGCCAGTAAAGCCGTTTGGTGAGCCGTTGCTGTTGATGATGGCATCGGGGTAGCGTACAGCTGAAAGATCGAAACTAAACAGATCGCTGGCGCGCAATACAGGTTCCATGTCTTCCAGGTGTTCACGTACTTTGCCCAGCCTGAAAAAATCAAAACGTAATTTATCCAGTGTTTCCATCATGCGTGGATGGGCATAATAGCTCTGGAAGCCAATATGGCTATAATGCTGTACAAAATTGGGTTGCAGTGTCAGCATATCCATCAGAAAGCTACGATCAGTAATTGCTTCTGTTTCATCCAGATCAACCAGCATATCGGCCACGGCCGCTTTTATCATTTTTTTTGATTTCTTGTAGGCATTGTATTGCTCAAGCGTCAGATCGTGCGAGCCGCCAATAACTATTACTGTTTTGCCTGCCAGCTGCAATTCATGTAAAACCGTACGTAGTGCTGCACGGCTATCTTCCAGTGTTTCACCCTGGCGTATATTACCGGCATCGGCTATTTTAATAGATGGGTGCCATGTATATAATGCATATAATTGTTCGCGAATGGCATCGGCACTGTTCTGGTATTTCACATCGGCATCAGCACCTCTTTGTTCGTTGCAACCTAAAAGAATAATATCGGCATCGTCCCAATCGAAATTATTATCTATGAAGCAACTGATATTAGCGCCCCACTGAAGCGGCTGATAAGCGCCTTCCTGTTTAGTTTCAATAAAATGCTTTTCAGCGAAAAAAGGTCTTAGATCTTGCATAAGCCGCTAAAGTAATAATTGTAATGGTGTGCAGATATTTTTAGAAGAAAACTTTTTGTCAACAATATGAATAACGGTTGCAATACATATTAATTGTTAAAATCAATCGCTATTTTTTATTGGTAAGCCTTTTCAGTATGTTTTTTATATTTTTGGCGCTAAGTAATAATAATGGCTACAGGCAAAAAATCGAAACCTTCATACGTTTACGCTATCATTGGGATATCCCTTGTATTGTTTTTACTGGGCACATTGGGCTGGCTGGTGATAAACGGCCGCGCCCTTAGCAGGGTTTTTAAGGAAGACATACAGGTGGAGGTAATACTACATGATAACACCAAGCCTGAGATGGTAGAGAAAATGAAAACCGTGCTGGATAACCAACCCTTTGTAAAAAAATCGGAGATCATTACCAAAGAAGAGGCTGCAAAGCGGTTTATGGAAGAAGGCGGGGAAAATTTTAGCGAACTACTTGGTTTTAACCCGCTCTACTCATCAATCATCCTTAACCTGCATTCAGGCTATGTAAATAAAGATAGCCTTGAGAAGATAAAGCAGTTTGCTTTGCAAAGCAATATTGTGCGGGAGGTATCTTACCCTACTGTGGTGGTTGATAAAATGAACAGCAACTTTAGAAAAATAGGTATCATATTAGGCGCTATTTCCTTATTGCTGTTTGTAATAGTTGTGATACTTATTGATAATACGGTACGCCTGGCAATGTTCAGCAGCAGGTTCCTGATAAAGACCATGCAAATGGTAGGCGCCACCCGTAAGTTCATTACGCGCCCTTTTGACAATAAGGCTATTGTGAACGGGCTTATAAGCGGCATTATAGCAGTTTCAGGGCTATGGCTGGTAATAACATTTGCTGAGGGGCAATTACCTTCACTAAAGGCATTGCATGAGCCGGTATTACTTTCTGTATTAATGACAGGTATGCTGATACTAGGTATTTTGATATCGCTGGTAAGCACGCACCGATCGGTAGTGAAATATTTGAAACTACATGTAGATGATCTATATTAATCCTTTAATATTGTGTTATGGCAACAACTACTAGAACAACTGTAAAGTCTAATGTACCAAAAGGCAACCAGGTTTTCCTTTTCGATAAGAGTAACTATATGTGGATGATTGGTGGTGTAGCACTTATACTACTGGGCTTTGTGCTGATGAGCGGGGGCAAAAGCCCTGACCCGCACCAGTTCAACTACAAAGAAATATATAGCCCTATGCGCATTACAGTGGCACCATTGCTTATTTTGCTGGGCTTCGCAGTAGAAGTATATGCTATTATGAAAAAGCCTGCCTCTGCGCCTGCTAACGCTGAATAGTCTTATACCAATATAATGAGAAAGGCTCCGTTCAATACGGAGCCTTTCTTGTATAAAGTAGTTAGTATTCCAGAATTATATTTTCCAGTCGTCAACACTGCTACCTTCTTCCGCAACTACTGAAGAAGAAATGGCCGGTGTTTCGCTATTCAGGTTCAATGCACCTTCTTCGCCATCCTGATCGTGATTGTAGGCATCGAAATCGAAATCGGGCATCAGGTCAGTTTTTACATAACCGATAGTTTCGGTAAGTGCAGCCAGAAATTTGTTGAAATCTTCTTTGTACAGGAACATTTTGTGCCTGTCGTAACCGTTATCATCAAAGCGTTTTTTGCTTTCAGTAATAGTGATAAAGTAGTCATTACCGCGAGTAGAGCGAACATCAAAAAAATAAGTCCTTCTCTTACCTGCCTTGATGCGTTTGCTGAAAAGGCTTTCGTTGTTGCGGTTATCGCCAAAGTTTTTGTTTTCGTACGACACAGTTCTGTTTTTTGTAGTTATCAATTTAACGTGAGCAAAATTAACCAAGAATGTGAAGTATCCAAATTTATTGGATAATATGACTAACATTTTATACACACAAGAAAGCCCCTGCAAATTTGCAGGGGCTTTCTATATGAAGTTATATGAACGCTTAGTTTTTGAACTGAGGTATCAGATCTTGCGCCATTTTCACCATCTTGTTGATACCATCTTCAGGAAGGTTGCCTTTCTTGAATTCAGCCAACAGGTCAGGCATTTTCAATTCCATTTCGCGAAGGAACGCTTCTTCGAAAGCACGCATGTTTTTAACAGGCACTTCACGCACCAGGTTGTTAGTACCCAGGTAAATGATAGCAACTTGTTTTTCTACGCTATAAGGAGAGAACTGAGGTTGTTTCAGGATCTCTACGTTGCGGCTACCTTTATCAAGGATGATCTTGGTTGCAGCATCAAGGTCGCCACCAAATTTAGAGAACGCTTCCATTTCACGGTAAAGTGCCTGATCCAATTTCAGAGTACCGGCAACTTTTTTCATCGATTTGATCTGCGCACTACCACCCACACGGCTTACCGATATACCTACGTTGATAGCCGGACGGATACCTGCAAGGAACAGGTTCGATTCCAGGAATATCTGACCATCGGTAATAGAGATAACGTTTGTGGGGATGTATGCTGATACGTCACCCGCTTGTGTTTCAATAATTGGAAGAGCTGTTAATGAACCACCACCTTTTACCAGGTGTTTGATACTTTCGGGAAGATCGTTCATTGTTTTAGCGATCTCATCGTTATTGATGACTTTCGCAGCACGTTCCAGCAAGCGGCTATGCAGGTAGAATACGTCACCAGGATAAGCCTCACGGCCCGGCGGACGACGAAGCAGCAGAGATACCTCACGGTAAGCTACCGCCTGTTTTGAAAGATCATCATATACAACCAGTGCAGGACGACCAGTATCGCGGAAGAACTCACCTATCGCAGCACCGGCAAACGGAGCGTAGAACTGCAGCGGAGCCGGATCGGCAGCGGGTGCAGCTACAATAATAGTATAAGCCATTGCGCCATTTTCTTCCAGTGTTTTCATAACACCAGCAATGGTAGATGCTTTTTGGCCTATTGCTACGTATATGCAATAAACAGGTTTACCTGCTTCGTAAAATTCTTTTTGGTTGATGATAGTATCGATACAGATAGCTGTTTTACCTGTTTGACGGTCACCAATAACCAGTTCACGTTGACCGCGGCCGATGGGAATCATCGCATCGATAGCTTTTACACCTGTTTGCAGTGGTTCTTTTACTGGCTCACGGAAGATAACACCCGGCGCTTTACGCTCGATAGGCATTTCATACAGTTCGCCGGTAAGCGGGCCTTTACCATCTATTGGTTCGCCCAGTGTATTTACTACACGGCCAACCATACCTTCACCTACTTTGATAGAGGCGATCTGGCCGGTACGACGTACCTGTGCACCTTCTTTAATATCGTTACCCTCACCCATCAATACCACACCCACGTTATCTTCTTCAAGGTTCAGGGCTATGGCTTTAACGCCGTTTTCAAAAGAAACCAGCTCACCCTGGCGTACACTATTAAGGCCATATACGCGGGCAATACCGTCACCTACCTGTAGTACGGTACCTACTTCTTCAAGATCGGCAGATACGTTGAAGTTGGTTAACTGTTGGCGTAAAATCGCCGATATTTCATCCGGTTTAATCTCAACCATATAATATTAATTCAAAAGTTAAAATTCAAAAGTCAAAAAAAGTGTAAGTACTTAGTTAAGCTGGCTTACGTAAATATTTTTCAAGAACTGGGCTTTCACATCATTCAGATCGCGACGTATGCTTGCATCGAACAGTTTATCGTCCATTTGCAATACGAAACCACCTATTATCTCAGGATTCACCACTTCCTTCAGTTCAATTTGAGTGCCTTCAGGTAAAGAAGCGATCACTTTTTTACGGATAGCATCTTTCACTACATCAGTAACCGCCATAGCTGTGGTCAGCTTTACCGTTTTGATGTTCTTCATCACTTTATACTGGCTGATGAAAGCAGCAACTATTTCAGGCATATAACCTTCACGGCCTTTATTTACCATAAGCATAATAAAAGCCTTAGCCAGTTTGCCAACTTTATCGCCAATCACTGCTTCAATGATCGACAATTTATTATTGGCTTTTATAATGGGGCTACGCAACATGTTAGTAAAATCGCGGCTTTGCTGGCAAATTGCGTTTAGCAATTCAATATCATTCAAAGTAGGCTCCAGCTGGTTTTGTTCAACAGCCAAGTCTAACAGCGATTTAGCATAACGTGAGGCGAGACGTGGATTTTGCATGTTAAATGTTCAAAAAAAGTTCAGAAAATCCTTAGTTCATTTTTATGTCTTCAGCCAGCAGCTTAGCATAGTCGTTTTGCGCATCGGCTGTAGCCAGTTGTTTACGCAATACTTTTTCAGCTACTTCAACAGCTAGTTTGCCTATCTCGTTCTTCACTTCGGTAAGGGCTGCCATTTTTTGCTGCTGTATTTGTTGCGTTGCTTCACCCACCATTTTATCGGTGATAGCTTTTGTAGAGTCTTTTGCTTTGCTAACGATCATATCAGCTTGTTCTTTTGCTTCTTTCAGCATAACAGAACGCTCTTCGCGGGCTTGTTGCATGATCTTTTCGTTTTCAGCCTGCAATTGGCTCATTTCTTTCTTTACACGTTCAGCAGAAGCAATAGCATCAGCTATACCTGTTTCACGATCGTTAAGCGAAGTCAGAATAGGTTTCCATGCAAATTTGCGCAGGATAATGAACACTATAAGGAAAGCAATAAGTGTCCAAACAAATAAACCGAGTTCCGGGGTTAACAAATCCATCTTCTAAAATATTAAAAAGGTCAAAAATTATAAAATCTCAAATTCCAGTTTGGTAAAATAACCGCACTCGCTGCCCTGTGCGTTGAGTGCGGTTAAATGTTTTGTACAATTAAAGTACGATAGCCAGCAGACCAGCGATAACGCCGAACAGCGCAACACCCTCAACGAAGGCAGCTGTAAGGATCATGTTCGCACGGATGTCGCCAGAAGCTTCCGGTTGGCGGGCGATAGATTCTACCGCACCTTTACCGATTTGACCGATACCAACGCCGGCACCTAATGCAGCGATACCTGCACCTATAGCACCACCGGCAGCAGCTGTACCATCAATTGCTAACAGAACTGTGTTTAACAAAGACATGTTATATATGGATTTTGATGAAAAAAACTAATTAAGCAATGATCTCGTTCTTCGATACGTGATATTCCTGGCCTGTTACTTCATTCACTTCGTGGCCATGATGATCTGCAGCGCTATCGTGGTGGTGTGCTTCTTCGATAGCCTGGCCAATGAATACAGCCGTAAGGTTAGTGAAGATGAACGCCTGGATAGCTGCTACCAGCAACTCAAGGAAGAACATGAATATAGAGAACGCCAGTGATACCGGAACAAAACCCCAACCGGCAATTTTGCTCAGTGCACCGAAAATAAAGATCATAGATATAACGCTCAGGATAACGATGTGGCCTGCTAACATATTAGCAAACAGACGTATCATAAGAGCGACTGGTTTAATAAATAAAGAGATGATCTCAATAGGTACCAGCAAAAATTTGACACCCAAAGGTACACCCGGAGGGTTGAATAAGTGACCCCAAAAATGTTTGTTGCCGCTGAATACCATTACTAAAAATGATATGATAGCCAGGCAACATGTAACTGCGATATTACCGGTAAAGTTAGCACCACCCGGTAACAGGCCCAACAAGTTATTGATCCATATAAAGAAGAATATAGAGAGTAAAAGCGGCATATAGCGCATATACTTATGGCCAAGGTTTGGCTTGCCTACTTCGTCGCGTATAAAAGTAATAACAGGTTCCAAAGCATTTTGGAAACCGGTAGGTGCCGTCATGGTACCTTTTTTCTTGTATTTGGCAGCAACGCTTAACATTATCCACAACATCAGGATAACCGATATAAGCATGGATAGTACATTCTTAGTAATAGAGAAATCGTAGATCTTATGGCCTTCTTCAGGATTTTCCAATATGATCTTCTCCTTCATTTTATTAGCAGGATCGATCATGTAACCATTGTAAGCTTCGTGACCGTGATGGAAATGAGACGCAGAGAAAACTGAAAGGCCTGTTTGATTATCATATATAATGACAGGCAAAGAAAGGCTAACCGGTTCGCCATTCACATCGAAGAGATGCCAATAGTGCGAATCGCGTATGTGCCCGAAGATAACTTCAGAAGCGTTAAAACCTTTTTTTTCATCTCCATGCGCTTCGTGTTCTGAACTAGCTTCAGAATGAGCAGATTCATGGTTTTCTTCATGTTGTGCCAATGCAGGTATTGAAGTGCTGCAAAGTGCAAAACTCAATAGCAGAAAGGAAAATGCGCGTCTTAATTTCATTACTAACCCCTGAAATTTTGCGCAAAGATACTGGTTTTTAATTCATAAAAAAGTAACATCTCTTTTTTTACGCGAGTGTGTTAAAATATTACTTATTGCGAGGCTTTCTCCTTGATAATAAATAGATAAGACTAATGAGTAAACCACCCTGACCCAACCAGAAAATTGACCTGCCCAAAGAGGTATAAGCTATATGGGGCATAAAACTAAATAAAAACAGCAGCGCGAACACTACGGCTACCATACAAACTGCCACTTTAAGCATTGGATAATGAATACGGCAATGAAAGTAGTATTTTGCGGCCAATTCCATCCACTCATGAGCAAATGGCAATCGCTTAAGAATACTCTGCTAAAACAAGGGGTCATCTTCTGGCTATATATTATAGTAGCTGCCATTGCCAGTGTACACCTTGTATTATTAGGTACACACCATGAATTTGAGGGGCGGATGTATACCGAATACAATAATTATATTATATTTAAAAATTCTTTCTATCATTTATTTGAGGGGAAAGACCTTTATGTATTATACCCCAATGAGCAGTGGGACTTATATAAGTATAGCCCTGCGTTTGCCTTATTCATGGGGTTGATAGCATGGTTGCCCAATATCATTGGCCTTATAATATGGAATGTGCTGAATGCACTGGTTTTATTCTGGGCTATAAAAATGCTTCCATTCAGGCAGAGAACTATTAGCCTTTTGCTGTGGTTTGTATTCCTTGAAATGCTTACCTCTATACAAAGCTCGCAAAGTAATGCGATGCTTGCGGGATTGATAATAGCAGCTTATGGCTGGTTGCAAAGAGGTAAAGTTGGGTGGGCTACATTAATGCTGGTGCTGGCTACGTTTATTAAAGTATATGGGGCGGTAGGCTTTTGCCTGTTCCTGTTTTACCCGGATAAGATAAAATTCATCCTATATTCTATACTATGGACATTAATACTGGCTTTTATACCCCTGGCAGTAATATCTCCATCGGTATTAATGGATCAATACGTCAGCTGGGCAAGAATGATGGCTGAGGATCAAGCTATATCTTATGGTTACTCAGTAATGGCCTTTCTACATGCCTGGTTCAGGCTGGATAATATTAAGAACCAGGTGATGCTGATAGGGATAATCTTATTTTTTGTACCCCTCGCAAGATATAGATTATATAAAAACAATATGTATCGTATCCTGGTGCTAGCTCATATTCTGATATGGGTTGTTATTTTCAACCATAAAGCCGAATCTCCCACTTTTATTATAGCAGTTGCAGGTATTGGTTTATGGTATTTTGCCAATAACAGGACAAAATGGCGCGACGGCTTACTTATATGCGCCTTTATTCTTACATGTCTATCGCCAACTGATGTATTTCCACCTGCCTTCAGGCAGCACATATTAGTACCATTTGTAGTAAAAGTGATTCCTTGTGTATTGATATGGACTATAATAATAGTACAGTTGCTTTCAATGAAAAATGACAAGGTTATTGCAAATACAGCAGAAGGTTAATAGCGACTTAACCGCCAGTTAACAAATAACATTAAAATAATAAGCCATTCTTTTAAAACTGAAAATTTATCATTAGAAAATCCTTTTAAGTAGTATTTTTGCCGTCTAAAAAATTTTATATTTAAAAGGAATTTTATGCAGGAATATGGTAAGAAAAACCCGGCTGCAAATCTTGCTGACCTGGGACTTAACGTAGCGATAGCTCATTGGAATCTTTCTCCAGAAGAATTAGTACAAAAGACTTTGGAACTGGGTCAAGGCGAACTAAATGATACAGGTGCCCTTTGCGTAAGCACGGGAAAATATACTGGTCGTTCTCCTAAAGACAAATTCACGGTAAAAGATGCTATTACTGAGCATAGTGTAGATTGGGGTGATGTAAACATTCCTTTTGAACCCGAGGCGTTTGACAAACTGTATAACAGGGTTGTGGCGCACCTGAGTGGTAAAGAAGTATGGGTACGCGATGCATATGCTTGCGCCGATCCTAAATACCGCCTGAATATTCGTGTAGTAAACGAAACACCCTGGGCTAATTTATTCTGTAACGACCTGTTCCTGCGTCCTACAGCACAAGAAATACAATCTCAAAATACTGACTGGCTAATTATACAGGCGCCAAGCTTCCATGCTGACCCTGCAATTGACGGTACACGCCAGGCTAACTTCACTATTGTAAACTTTACACGTAAAGTGATACTGATAGGTGGTTCGGCCTATACAGGCGAAATGAAGAAAGGTATTTTCGGCGTACTGAACTTTGTACTGCCCCACGACCATAACGTACTGAGTATGCACTGCTCTGCAAACGAAGGTAAAGAAGGCGATGTAGCATTGTTCTTCGGCTTGAGCGGTACAGGTAAAACTACCCTAAGTGCTGACACTAACCGTGCATTGATAGGTGATGACGAACATGGCTGGGCCGATGGTTCTGTCTTCAACTTTGAGGGTGGTTGCTATGCAAAAGTTATAGACCTGAGTGCTGAAAAAGAACCTCAGATATATGCAGCTATCAAAGGCAACACTATACTTGAGAACATCAAATTCAAAGAAGGCAGCAAAACTGTAGATTGGACTGATGGCAGCATCACGGAAAATACTCGTGCGGCTTACCCAATCGATTTCATTCCTAATGCTAAAGAACCGTCTTATGGTGGTGATCCTAAAAACATATTCTTCCTTACCTGCGATGCATTTGGCATCCTGCCTCCGATCAGTAAACTGACCAAGGGACAGGCTATGTACCATTTCATAAGCGGTTATACTGCAAAGGTTGCAGGTACTGAAGTAGGTGTTACAGAACCACAAACAACATTCTCTGCTTGTTTTGGCCGCGTATTCCTGCCTTTGCACCCAACAAAATATGCTGAGCTTTTAGGTAAAAAACTTGAAGAGCACAGTGATGTAAACGTATGGCTGATAAACACAGGCTGGAGCGGTGGCGCTTATGGTACCGGTAGCCGTATGAGTCTGAAATATACCCGTGCTATGATCACCGCAGCAATAAATGGCGAACTGAATAACGTTGAGTTTGAAGCGCATCCTGTATTTGGTGTATTGATGCCAAAGAACGTAGAAGGCGTACCCGCGGAAATATTGAACCCACGCCAAACATGGGCGGATAAAGAAGCTTACGATAAGAAAGCTAATGAGCTGGCTCAGCTGTTTGTGAAAAACTTTGAAAAATATGCATCGCAAGCCAATGAAGAAATTATGGCTGCTGCACCTAAAGTAATGGTAAACGCATAATTCGATAAATATTGATAAAAAAATCCCGGCCCGGAAGCCGGGATTTTTTTGTTTGTATATTTAAAGATTATGCGTGCAACCTACGATAGGGTTTTGTCTATCATTTGTCCTTCGCCTACTATCCATACGCTATCTCCCTCTTCGAAAATTGTAGTTGATTCAGGATTCAACATTCTACGCCCGTTACGTTCAATACCAACTACCAGGCCATTTGTTTTTTCACGTATACCACTTTCACGTATCGTCATGCCAAGCAGGTATGTATCCGTTTTTACTTTTACTTTTTTCAGCACTACATCGTGATGCACTACATCATGTATATCTTTAGCCGGGGGTTGCAAATATTTTCCTAATTGTTCAAGTTGATCATCGGTACCAATAACAAACAGCTTATCGCCGGGGTATAATTTTTCGTTACGGTCGGGGGCGTATATAGTGAAGCTGGCACGTTTTATCATGGCTATGTTTATCCCAAATTGTTCACGTAGCGCTAGTTCGGTAAGGCTCTTTGCAGCTACAGCGGTTCTATCGGGCAAAATAAATTGTGCAATGTGTGCATCCCAGGGGGCTAATTCCTTTCTTGCAGTTATGGCCTCATTTATCTCCCGCTGATTGAAGTTAAAGAAGAACCGATTTTCTATGCGTATATAAAAAGCATGTATCCGCTTAGAGAAAATAGCCGCCGTGCTAACCAGAATGACCACCCCCGCTATGGCGTACTTAAATGGGAAGAAGCTTAGCAAAAAAATACTGACGTATATAATACCTAACCCGGCACGCATTAACCTTAAAAACAGTAATGGGCCATGATAACGCTTATTGGCCCAAAGGTTGGCGAAGGCCTGGGGCTGGAGTTTACGAACTATTAAAGCCCATAGTAAAGGAGCCAGGACCAGGAAACAAATAAATGCGGCAGCAATATTACCTGTAGCAGGATCGTGGAATTTGACCATCATCCAGGGCGCTGCGTATTCTGCAAACAGTACAATAATGCCTATGATAACTATGGAGAATAAAGTAATATATGTGCCATAGGTACGTAACAGAATCTGCCAATCGCTGGCAGATGTTATTGATCCCGTGCCTGAGCTGTACCGGGAAAGGGTCTTCTTCCACCTGATAGGTAACGCTGCCTCTATTGTATTATAAAAAGGACCGGCCAGCTTTATCATATAAGGAGTGGAAAAGGTGGTAATTGCAGAAACTGCAACGGCTATTGGATACAGGAAGCTGCTGGTAACATTAAGTGTTAGCCCAAGGGTAGCAATGATAAAAGAAAACTCCCCTATCTGACCCATACTCATACCGGCATAGAGCGCTGTTTTTAATGGTTGCCCTGCAACTAGTGCACCTAAGGTAACGGCAAACACTTTGAAGATGATGAATACAACTGTAATAATAAGTACCGGCAACGCATAGTCAACCAACACTTCAGGATCTATAAGCATGCCTACGGATATAAAGAACACCGCACCGAAAAGATCCTTTACAGGTTTTATAAGGTGTTCAATACGTTCCGCCTGCGTGGTTTCAGCTAATATAGAGCCCATAATAAATGCGCCTAAGGCGGGGGAAAAGCCGGCTAAGGAAGCTAATATTACCATTGTAAGGCAAAGGCCAATAGAAACAATAAGCATTGTTTCGTCGTTCATCAGTTTTTTAGTCCACCGAAGAAAAGATGGTATGAAAAAAATGCCGCCTATAAACCATAATATGAGGAAGAAGACTAGTTTCAATACTGATAATAACAGCTCTCCCCCTGCAACATTCTGGCTAACAGCGATTGTAGATAACAATACCATTAGTAAAATAGCAACCAGATCTTCTATTATCAGTACACCAAAAACCAGGTTGGCGAATCGCTTGCCCTTTACATTCAGCTCATCGAACGAGCGAATAATGATAGTAGTAGAGGCTACAGCCAGTATGCCACCGAGAAACATACTATCCATAGACGACCACCCGATGATTTTTCCCAGACCAAAACCTACCGCCAACATAATACCTACCTCTATAATTGCTGTGACGGAAGACGTACCTCCTATATGCATCAGCTTTTTAAAGCTAAACTCAAGGCCAAGAGTAAAGAGAAGGAATATAACACCAATATCGGCCCAGATACGTATGTTGCCAATATCGCTAACTGAAGGAAAAAGCTTGAAATTTGGGCCAACTAACAGGCCAGCCAGCAAATAACCTAAAACCAGCGGCTGTTTTAATTTTTTAAAAATCAAAGTGGTGATGCCTGCCAGTATCAGTATAAGTCCAAGGTCGTGTATGAGTGGTGGAAGATGATTCATCTATGCACTAAAAATAACGATTTCAGCGCAATGCTATTTGAGCATTGTTCCTGACAGTTTATAAGTAAGGATTAATCGTTATCCTTATATCGCCACAGGTGCATGCAAGCATAAGTGCGATATGGACTCCATTTTGCTGATATCTTCAACATTTTTTCTTTCATGCTCCTTTTATCTGCAGTATCAATTTTATATAACAAGCCCATGGTTTGCTGAATACCCAGGTCATCAACCGCAAAAACATCTTCCCTGCCAAGTGTAAACATTAACAGCATTTCAATAGTCCATTTACCAACCCCTTTTATTGGCAAAAGAAATTCCATTACTTCCTCATTGCTCATTTTGTAAAGCTTCCTATCGTCCATGCCATATTCTATTGCATATTCCGCCACATTGCGTACGTAGTTGGTTTTAGCATTAGATAATCCAATAGATCTCAAAGTATCAAAGGGAATATCTAATATTTGCTGTGGCGTGGGTTCTTTGCCCCCAAATAGTTCAAGGAACCGCTTGAAAATAACATCTGCTACTTTGGTGGATAGCTGCTGGCTCATAATGGAAGCGCAAAGACGCAGGCAGATATTCTTCCTCTTTTTTAAAGACAGCGCTTCGCGCCCATGCAAAGCCTTATATAGTTTCTTATCTCCGGAGAGGTGTTCCCAATAATTAGCGGCCATAGTACACTAGAAAATAAATGAAAGATACGAAAGGCTAATATATAGATGTAAATATGGTTCTATACTTATTAGCTAATACTGTTATCTTTGCCCGCATAATTTACAAAGCTAAAAATGAAGAACACTCCTTTTACGCAGAAGCATATTGATATGGGTGCTAAGATGGCCGAATTTGCCGGCTATAACATGCCTATTTCATACAGCAGCATTAATGAAGAGCACCACACCGTGCGCCAGAATGCAGGTGTATTTGATGTAAGCCATATGGGTGAGTTCATACTAAAGGGCCCCGATGCACTTGACCTGATACAACGTGTTACCAGCAACGATGCAAGCAAACTAACAGCCGGTAAAGCGCAATACTCCTGCTTGCCTAATGAACAAGGCGGCATAGTAGATGACCTTATCGTTTACTGCATAGAAGAGAATAAAGTTTACATGCTTGTTGTAAATGCATCGAA
>CBFGNI010000025.1:0-20476 GCA_965650105.1 uncultured bacterium
TATTCTTCACAAAATGAAGATAGAAGAATTGTGATATACTTCCAAATAAAAATAGCGAGACAAAATAGCGAGACAAAAAGATAAAGGCCTTCAAATGAAGGCCTTTATCTTTTTGTAAGCAGTAGCTTATTTCTTTTTAGCAGCAGCTTTTACACCACCTATCTTGTCAGAAAATTCCTTTCCTGCTTTGAATTTGGGTGATTTGCGGGCTTTGATCTTAATTGTTTCACCTGTTTGCGGGTTACGGCCATTGCGCGCTGCCCTTTGAGTAACAGAGAAAGTACCGAAGCCAACCAAAGTAACTTTGTCACCTTTTTTCAAAGCACCAATGATACCATCAGTGAAAGAATCAAGAGCCATGTTAGCCTGAGCTTTAGTAAGGCCTGCATCAGCAGCCATTTGATCAATTAATTCAGCTTTGTTCATACTAAGTTGTTGTTTTAAAAAGTATTGAATGCGATGTTACAAAAAAAAATCTCTGAAATGTGCTACCAGAAAGAAAATAATATCATTAAGTGGAAAAAAAGCCTGTAAACTGTGGATTTCGTAAGCTCAAAAAGCAGTAAAAGCCTATATCCATGGCTTTTGCATTATATTTATCGCAAGAGGGGTTTATAATACAGGATAATTACACCTGAACTGAATACCTTAGTCCTAAGCAGATTGAGCCTTGTTCTATATGCAGGATCTTGAAATAGGGGCACACCTTTACCTATTATAATAGGATGCACCCACAAGCGAAATTCATCTATTAACCCATACCGAATAAAATCTTGCATAAGGCTACCACTGCCATATATAATGATATTGTCACCAGACTCCTGCTTTAGCTTTGATACTGCCAATTGAATGTTGCCATCTGCAACACGTGCATTCTTCCACATAGTCCTCTTCAGTGAATTTGAAAAAACCACTTTTTCATAATTATTCATCATAGTTGAGAACTCACTTGCAGGCGCTGTAGGCCAATATGCGGCCATCGCTTCATAAGTTACACGACCTAGTATAATAGTACTGGCTGTTACAAGCTGTAGTTTTGCATGTATTGACATGTCATTATTCCACATAGGGAAATGCCAATTAAGATCGTTTTCAGGACCCGAAATAAACCCATCTAACGTAATATTGAGGGATGCAATAACCTTTCTCATATCAAAAAAAACGCCTCAGAACAGTAACAAGCAAATAATATCGATAACAAAAGTAGCTAGTATGCTATGGAATAACGGGGGGTGAATACGCAGTATGTAATGGGCGTTTACGATTTATAGATTGTGTATCTTTATTACATGAAAAACGTTTCAATACTTGTGCCTGAAGAAGCTGTACTGGCTAGTATAGACGATCCACGATGCATATTTGCAGGCGTAAATGATTTCCTGACCGAAATGGGCAGGGAACCTATTTTCAATATACAATTAGTTGGCTTAACTAAAGAAGTAAAACTACACGGCGGTCTTTTTACTGTACATACCGATAAGCTGATAAGCGAAGTAAAAAAAACAGACCTGGTATTTGTACCGGCACTTACCGGCAACATGAAGGCAGCTTTGGAAAAAAACAAAGCCTATATACCATGGTTGATAAAACAATATAACGCAGGCTCCGAAATTGCAAGTTTATGTATCGGTGCCTTTCTTTTAGCTTCTACCGGCTTATTGAACGGCAAACAATGTTCTACACACTGGAAATATGCAGAAATATTCAGAGAAATGTTTCCTGAAATAGACTTAGTTGACGACCGCATTATAACAGAAGAACATCGCTTGTATTCAAGTGGTGGTGCTACTTCTTATTTCAACCTGTTGCTATACCTGGTAGAAAAATATACGGATCGGGAAATAGCGATACTCACATCAAAAGTATATGCGCTGGAAATAGACCGTAAAAGCCAGTCTCCTTTTATTATGTTTAATGGGCAAAAGAGCCATGAAGATATTGAAGTAAAGAAGGCACAGGAATTCATTGAAAGTAATATAACCGAAAGGATATCGATAGAGTCTCTGGCAACCCGTTTTGCTGTTGGCAGGAGAAGCTTTGAAAAACGCTTTAAGAAAGCCACCAATAACACACCGGTGGAATATATACAACGTGTAAAGATTGAAGCTGCAAAGCGCTACCTGGAAAACAGCAGAAAAAATGTAAATGAGGTAATGTATGATGTAGGTTATTCAGACAATAAAGCATTTCGTAATATTTTTAAGAGAATAACGGGCCTATCGCCTATAGACTATAGAAACAAATACAATAAAGAAGCCGCAATGGCATAATATTTAGCAACACATATCCTGAAAACATAGCTGAAATGGCTGATTATATAGATTATTATAAAGTTTTGGGCTTAGACAAAAAGGCAAGTACTGATGATATTAAAAAAGCCTACCGAAAACTTGCAAGAAAATATCACCCTGACCTAAACCCAAATAACGCGGATGCACAAAGAACCTTTCAACAAATAAATGAAGCGAATGAGGTATTGAGTGATCCTGAAAAACGTAAGAAGTACGACCAGTACGGTGAAAACTGGAAACATGCCGACCAATTTGAACAGGCAAGACAGCAACAAGGTGGAAGACAACAAGGTGGAAATTTTGAAGGATTTGGCGATGATTTTAGTGGTTTTGGCGGAGGTAGCGGTGGTTTTTCTGATTTTTTTGAGCAGATGTTTGGCAATATGGGAGGACAACGAAGTACCGGTAATGTAAAATTTAAAGGCAGCGACCTGCAGGCCGAGCTTAATATGTCATTAAAGGATGCATATACTACACGGCAGGAGGTTATAACTATCAACGACAAGAAAGTACGCATAACTATACCGGCAGGTATTGAAGACGGGCAGATAATAAAACTAAAAGGTTATGGCGGCAATGGTGTAAATGGCGGACCAAACGGAGATCTTTATATAACATTCCGTATAAACAACAATACAAAGTTTAAACGCCTGGGTAACGATCTATATACTACGATTAGCATACCGCTATATACGGCAATATTAGGTGGTGAAATAATAATTGATACACTTGGTGGTAAGATAAAACTTAAGATTGCACCCGAGACACAGAATAACACGCAGATACGAGTAAAAGGAAAAGGATTCCCTGTTTATAAAAAAGATGGCACGTATGGAGACCTATATGTGACTTATGACGTAAAAATACCTACCAACCTTACTGAAAAGCAAAAAAAATTGTTCAGGCAGTTAGCAAATGAAAACAAGTAATTATGGAAAATACAGACTTGATATTAGCTGATGACTTCTGTGTACATCACCATGTGTCTTATACATTCATTAGCCAGTTAAATGACGCAGGGTTGATTGAGGTTGTGACGATAGATGAGCAGCATTTTTTGCCAATAGAAAAACTTAGAGAAATAGAAAAACTAACAAGCTTTTATACTGATCTTGATATAAACGTAGAAGGGATAGAAGTTATATCACATTTGCTGCAGCAAATGAAAGGATTGCAGCAGCAACTGAAGGAAGCACAGAATCGTTTAGGTTTGTACGAGGATTAGGAAAGTTTGACAGGGGTCGTCAATGTTTCTTTAAGAATAGTTTCAAGGATAGAAGACTCTCCTTCATGGCTGGCAAGATGCTGTAATGTTATCTTATTTAATAATTCATCCACAGCAAATTGTACCATTTGCCATAACGATCTTGCAGAACAATCGACAGAGTTGTTACAAAGCTTAGGCATACCCGAATGTGACTTACAAAAGTCATCATCAAACAATGCACCGCCCAATGCTTTAAGCACATCGTTTATTATTATCTCGCTTGAAGGCCTTGCTAAAACATAGCCACCTTTATTACCCGGTGTACTATTAATAAAACCCGCCATGCGCAATACACGGGTAAGTTTAGCAACGTAGTGGCTCGATAAACCATCTGCATCGCTTAACTGTGGAATACTCAGCCCTTGGGGTTGCTTGCAGGCAGCAATCCGTATCAACACACGTAAACCATATTCTTCCTGGGCTGTTATTTTCATACTTTAAGTTTATAGCATTCCCATTTCTAGTCTTGCAACTTCCGACATCATACTTTTATCCCATGCCGGTGTCCAGGTTACCGCCACATGCACATCATTAACCCCTTCTATTTCTCTTACTTTCTGATCTACTTCTATAGGTAATGATTGTGCTGCCGGGCAGTTAGGTGCTGTCAGCGTCATTACTATCTGCACATTATTGATAGGCAATACATCTACTTCGTAGATTAGGCCCATTTCATAAATGTTCACAGGTATTTCGGGATCGAAGATCGTGTGCAGACAATCAATTACCTTTTGTTTCAATTCACTTGTTTCCATTACGCTTTCATTTCGGTTTTCAATTTGTAAGCAAGCGCATAATTTTTCATCTGCTTTATCATTGAGACCAAACCATTGGAACGGGTTTGTGCCAAATGACTTTTCATTCCTATCTCATCTATAAAGCCAAGATCAGCATTTATAATTTCTTCAGGTGAATGGTTTGATAGGACCCTTATCAGCATACTGATCAAACCCTTTACAATTACAGCATCACTATCGGCCCTGTAAGTCACTTTGCCATTTTCGTAAAATGATGCCAGCCATACAGTAGACTGACAGCCCTTTACCTTAAGTTCGTCTACCTTATATTGATCGTCAAGCGGCAGGAGCTTTTTGCCAAGATCGATGATGTATTCGTATTTATCTTCCCAATTGTCGAACAATGCAAATTCATCAATTATTTCTTTTTCTATTTCCGGTATGCTTTGATTGTGGCTCATTACAATAGCATTTTAATACACTTTTTCAATCCCGCTACCAATCCATCTATCTCTTCAAAAGTATTGTACATAGCAAATGAAGCGCGTATAGTACCGGGAATATTGAAGCGGCTCATAAGTGGCTGCGCGCAGTGATGTCCCGTCCTCACAGCTATGCCCTGATTATCCAGCAATACACCTATATCCTGCGGGTGAACTCCATCAATAATAAATGAAACTACACTTGCTTTATGCTTAGCTGTACCAATGATATGTAAACCGGGAATTTGCTCTAATTGCGTGGTAGCATATTTCAACAGCTCATGCTCATATTCGGCAATAGTTTTCTTCCCAAATTTTTCAATAAATTCTATACTTGCTTTAAAAGCAATTACATCGGCGATATTCGGTGTACCTGCCTCAAACTTATATGGCAGATCGTTGTAAGTAGATTTTTCGAAGGTTACTTCTTTTATCATTTCACCACCACCAAGAAATACAGGCATTGCTTCCAGGATTTCCCTTTTGCCATATAGTACCCCCATACCTGTAGGGCCATATAATTTGTGCGCAGAGAAAGCAAAGAAGTCACAATCCATATCCTGCACATCAATATCGAGGTGTACGGTTGACTGTGCGCCATCTACTAATACCACAGCCCCAACTGCATGTGCAGCACTAATCATCTCCTTAACAGGATTAATAGTGCCCAGTGCATTTGATATATGCACTATCGATACTAGTTTTGTTTTATTGCTGAGCAGTTTCTTATACTCATCCATCAAAAGCTCTCCCTTATCGTTGATAGGAATAACTTTTAGTACGGCTCCTTTCTCTAAACATAATATTTGCCAGGGAACTATATTGGAATGGTGCTCCATAGTAGAGATGATGATCTCATCTCCTTCTTTAATGTTTTGTCTGCCCCATGTTTGTGCTACCAGGTTGATGCCTTCAGTAGTACCACGTGTGAATATTATTTCTTCCCTTGATGGTGCGTTAATGAATTTCTTTACACTATCGCGTGTAGCTTCGAAAGCAACAGTTGCTTCTTCAGCTAATGTATGTATGCCTCTATGAATATTAGCATTATAACTTGAGTAATAAGCGGATAAGGCATCTATAACTTCCTGCGGCTTTTGTGTAGTAGCCGCATTGTCAAGATATACTAATGGTTTGCCTTTCACGGTGCGGCTAAGCACCGGAAAATGTTGTCGCACAACCTTAATATCTATGCCTTTCTGTTCTTTTACACTCATTATTTTACGCTTAATCTTTCTTCTATTAATTGTTCTACGTAATTGCGTATTGGTGCCAGTTTTATCATCTCTAATACATCCAGTGCAAAACCTTGTAACAGTAACGCTATCGCTGTTTTTTCAGGTATGCCTCTTGAACGCAAGTAAAACAAGCCATCTACATCGATACTACCTACGGTACAGCCATGTGAACATTTCACATCGTCGGCATATATTTCTAACTGCGGTTTTGTATTAACGCTTGCATCTTCAGATAACAAGATGTTTTTGTTCGATTGGAAGGCATTTGTTTTCTGCGCATCCTTACGTACAAATATCTTACCATTAAATACACCTGTCGACTCACCACTTAACACACCTTTATATAACTCATTGCTCTGGCAATCAGGTACTACGTTATCTACTATTGAATGATTATCTACATGCGTCTTGCCATTAGTAAGGTAAAGACCATACAAATGAGATTCAGCATGCGATGCTTCCATTACAGCATGGAGATTATTGCGTACAATAGCGCCATCTAATGTTATGGTTACACTATTAGCAACGCTTTTACCTACCTGGTGTATCTGTGTAGTATTAACCTGGCTGGCTGTATTTTTATCGTTTTGTATTTTGTAGTAGTTCAGAATAGCATCTTTTTCTACTACCATTTCGATAACCTGGTTAGTCAGTGTGTCTGAACTACCAAGTGTCAAATATGTTTCTACTATTGATAGCTCTACCCTTTCGTTTACATAAATAAGACTACGTGGTTGTGCAAATACAGGTACCTCACGGGCATCGTTTATGTTGTATATGTAAACAGGATGCTCAACCATAATACCTGCAGCAGTATGAATATAAATACCACCATTCACCATGGCTGTATTCAAAGCATTCACACCATCGTTCAGGTATTGCGCACTATGGTTGAAGTGCTTTGTTACGATGTCGTTATAATCGTTCGCAGCATCTTCCAGTGATAATACAGTCAAACCTTGCGACTTAACAGTAGAAAGAGCCGCATTATAGATACCGTTTACGAATACTAATTCATTAGCATTTTCATGACCCGGTAATCTTAAGCTATCTATATCAGATAACTGTACTGTTCCTTTCGGAGCAACACCATAATCTTTATTGAATAAACCTGTAACGCGGGTATATTTATATTCTTCGTGGCGCATGGTAGGGATACCTAGCTCGCTATATTGCTGATAGGCCTTCTCCCTGATATTACCAAGCCAACTTGATCTGTCGGTCTTTTGCAATTGTTCAAATTTTTCTTTTATATCGCTCATCGCCTTGTCTAGCTATTAGTACTTAATAACTGATCGTTTTTAATGAAATCGTAACCTCTTTCTTCCAGTTCGAATGCCAGTTCTTTGTTACCTGATTTTACGATACGCCCGTTGTATAAAACGTGTACAAAATCAGGAACTATATAATCCAGCAAGCGCTGGTAGTGGGTAATAACTAATATGCCGTTATTTTCATTACGCAGTTTGTTTACGCCATTGGCTACAATACGTATCGCATCGATATCCAAACCAGAATCGGTTTCATCCAAAATAGCCAGCTTTGGTTCCAGCATAGCCATCTGGAATATTTCATTACGTTTCTTTTCACCACCCGAAAAACCTTCGTTCAGTGAACGGCTCAGCATTATCTGGTCTATCTCCATCATTGCCATTTTCTCCTTCATCATCTTCAGGAAAGAAACGGCATCCAATGGTTCTTCACCGCGATATTTTCGTACTTCGTTAACCGCAGTTTTTATAAAGTTAGTAGTACTCAATCCCGGTATTTCTACAGGGTATTGAAAGCTCAGGAATACACCCTCGCCTGCCCTTTCTTCAGGTGAAAGATCCAACAGATCTTTACCATCAAATTCAACAGAACCACCTAATATGCTATAATCAGCACGGCCAGCTAATACTGATGCCAGTGTACTTTTACCGGAACCATTTGGGCCCATGATAGCATGTACTTCACCTGGCTTTACATCAAGATTGATACCTTTTAATATTTCGCGGCCTTCAATACCGGCCCTTAAGTCTTTTATATGCAGCATATACTTTTCTTTCTATGTTTTTAACCTACGCTACCTTCTAAACTGATAGCTAATAATTTTTGTGCTTCTATGGCAAACTCCATAGGTAGCTGGTTCATTACTTCTTTAGCAAAACCATTGATGATGAGCGCTACCGCTTTTTCAGTATCGATACCTCTTTGGTTGCAATAAAATATCTGATCTTCACCTACTTTAGATGTTGTTGCCTCGTGTTCTACTATTGAAGAGTTGTTTTTAACCTCTATGTAAGGGAAGGTATGTGCACCGCACTTATCGCCAAGTAGCAATGAATCGCACTGTGAATAGTTACGCGAGTTTGTAGCCTTTTTGCTTACATGCACCAAACCACGGTAGCTATTATTACTAAAGCCCGCAGAAATACCTTTTGATACAATGCGGCTACGGGTATTTTTACCTAAGTGCTGCATTTTAGTACCAGTATCAGCCTGCTGATAGTTATTGGTAACTGCTACTGAATAAAACTCACCGATAGAATTATCTCCTTTCAGTATAACACTTGGATACTTCCAGGTAATTGCCGAGCCTGTTTCTACCTGCGTCCATGATATCTTGGCATTAGTATAGCAGATACCACGTTTGGTAACCAGGTTGTAGATACCACCTTTACCTTCTTTATTACCGGGATACCAGTTTTGTACCGTTGAATACTTCACTTCTGAATTGTCGTGTGCTACTATTTCTACCACTGCCGCGTGCAGTTGGTTTTCATCGCGCATAGGTGCTGTACAACCTTCAAGATAGCTTACATAGCTGCCTTCATCGGCAACTATCAATGTACGTTCAAACTGCCCTGTGTTTTCTGCATTGATGCGGAAGTATGTAGATAATTCCATAGGGCAACGCACCCCTTTAGGAATATAGCAAAATGAACCATCGCTGAATACTGCAGAATTCAAGGCTGAATAATAGTTATCGGTAACCGGTACAACCGAACCCAGGTATTTTTTAATCAGTTCCGGGTGTTCTTGTATGGCTTCGCTCATAGAGCAAAAGATGATGCCCTGTTCTGATAACTGTGCCTTAAATGTGGTGCCTATCGATACACTATCAATAACCGCATCTACAGCCACACCCGAAAGCCTTTTTTGTTCATCGAGCGATATGCCCAATTTTTCAAAAGTTTCTCTCAGTTCAGGATCAATATCATCCAGACTTTCAACAGTTTTTTTCTGTTTAGGTGCTGAATAGTATATGATATCCTGATAGTTAATTGAAGGATATTGTAGGTTTGCCCAGGTAGGCTCCACCATCTTCAACCATTGTTTATAGGCTTTCAGGCGCCATTCAAGCATCCATTCCGGCTCGTTCTTTTTTGCTGATATAAAGCGTATTGTATCTTCATTTAAGCCCTTTGGCGCCTCATCCGATTCAATTTGCGTATAAAACCCGTATTTATACTCGCTTAGTACAGTCTGCTCAATATGACTGGTCTTCTCATCCATTGTAAAATCGTAGATCTGAATTCAGGTGCAAAGGTAATGTTATCTATACAATTTTGTATAAATAATGTCGAAGAGTGTAGCGTCATTATTTGATACGCAAATTTCAGACTTTAAGAAACTTTTAAGAAATCATTTTTTGCTATTACGAAACAATTCGTAGATTTGTGTACGAAACAATTCGTATAATAATATGCAAGTGAAACCTACAGATAGCGAACTGGAAATACTGAACATTTTATGGCAGAATGGAGATAGTACCGTACGCGAAATACACGAAGAACTGGATAAAACAAAGGAGGTTGGCTATACAACCACTTTGAAGCTAATGCAGATAATGCATGATAAAAAATTGCTTACTCGTGATACGAGTAGCAGAACACATATCTACAAAGCTGCAATAAATAAAGAGGATACACAAGGACAGATAGTAAAGCGTATGGTAGAGAACGTATTCAACGGATCGACCATGCAACTGGTAATGCAAGCGCTGGGTAATCATAAAGCCAGTAACAGTGAGCTGGAACAGATAAGGGAATACCTTGATAAAATTGAACAAGACAATAAAAACAAAAAATAAACTCGCATACTATGAGCAGTACCTATATTATGATGCATAGCCTTGGTTGGGCCATATTACACTCTTTATGGCAAGGTGCGTTGGTATTTGTTGCGTTGAGGCTCATTCTTTTTTTGTTCCCTAATATTCAATCGAAACACAAATATGCTTTTGCGTATGTCTGCCTGTTGCTAGTGTTTGGAAGCTTTGCCGTTAATTTCTACCAGGAATTATCTCAATTGCAAACAGCTATAGTTAAAGTAACTGAAGGCTCTGGAAACTTCACAAGCTCTAAAACTTTCCTTACTTCTACCCTGCCGCAACATCCTGATAGATTAAATAGCCTTATAATCGGTATTGAAAGGATTTTACCCATACTTGTTATATTATATGGCTTAGGAATATTAATGCTTAGTCTTCGCCTTACAATCAACATCATCAATTTAAAACGCCTGCGCAATCAGGGTATCAGCTCACCATCGCAGACTATTATTGAAATGCTGAATGGCTTGATTGCTGCACAAGACATAACTAAAAAAGCAGCTATTTATATAAGTAGTAAAATAGATGTACCTGCCACAATTGGCTTTCTAAAACCCATAATACTACTTCCGGTTGCCTGTGTTAACAATCTATCAACTGAAGAACTGGAAGCTATATTGATACATGAATTAGCCCACATCAGGAGAAATGATTACTTGCTAAATATCATTCAAACAATAGTGGAAACAGTCCTTTTCTTTAACCCGTTTGTATGGCTGATATCTGCCCAAATAAGAAAAGAGCGAGAATACTGCTGTGACGATGAGGTACTTACTTACACACACTATCATATACCATACGCAAAGGCATTAGCTAATCTTGAAACATATCGCACTCAGTCGCTGGCAATGTGTGCAAACGGCAACGGCGATCATTTACTCAACAGAATAAAACGAATAATTGAAATGAAAAAACAACCAGTTAATTATGGCTACCTGGGCTTGAGCTTGTTGCTGATAGCAGGCATTACTATCTCAGCAATATGCTTCACCCCATCGTTTGCACAAAGCAAAAAGAAAGAAGAAAAAACTGAAAAGACGATCACCAAGCACAAAGTCGTGATCATTGACAGTAATGGTAAACGTACTGTATATAATGATGGAGCCGATATGCCGGATGATGCCCAGCTTGACATGGAAATGAATATCAATAAAGGTTTAGCACAGGCAATGAGTTCTATTCAAGCTATGAATATAGATGTTGACAGCGATGAGATAAGTGCAAATATTGAAAAGGCGATGAAAGATATTGACTGGGATAAGATTGGTAGTGGCGTAGATGCTGCAATAAGTAGTATTGATTGGGACAATATGAGTAAAGAAGTGAATTCAGCAATAACTGCTGTTGATTGGAACGCTATAAACGCAGAAGTAGACGCAGCTATGCAAAAATCGCTTGACGAAACGAAAGACCCTGTAGAAAAAGAAAAGATACGTGTAGAAATGAAAAAAGCGAAAGCTGAAGTAGCTAAAGCTATGGCAGAAGTAAAAAGAGAACTGAGCGATGAAAAAAGGAAAGAGATACATATTCAAATGAAGCAAGCGAAAGAGGATATGGATGCTGCACGTGCAGATATGGCTGCAGCATCAGCTGATATAAAAGCAAATCGTGACAACATGAATATGGATAAGCTGGTAAGGGAAATGGAAGCGGATGGTTTAATAGATAAAGAAGAAGGATACAGTATTCAGAAAGAAGATGACCAACTATATATAAATGGCCAGTTACAGGAGGATGCTATTCTTAGAAAATACAGGTCTTATCTGAATGCGGATAAGATCACCATTAAAGGCAAGAACGATAAGTTGAATATAAAAGTCCGCAATTAGTAGATGTACAGACCAAATGAATAAGAAGCTGCTCGTCTGAGCGGCTTTCTTATTATAAAACAAGCTGATCGAATAATTTCTTAAGAGTTACCGCAGGGTCATCACTTAATCCGGGATGCACCTGCGATGTCTGTACTATTGTACTTCTTTTTGCAGTCAGCCAACGAAAACGAGAAGCTATATCTATAGCAGCAATTGGGCCGGCATCTTTTTCTCCTTTACAAATAGCGGCGAAGGCATCCAGATGATGCTTTAACTCTTCAAGATTAATTTTTGAACAAAAAGCCCGCACACGATTTTCATTTATATTAAATTTTGTCTGTAAAAATTTCTTATCCTTACAATATAGTATAACGCCAGCATTCAGGAATTCTTCCCGTTCTACCTTAGGTACAATACGTATCACTGCATACTCAAATAAGTATTTACCTTGCATTTTGTGCTTCTTTTACAAAGTTTTGAGATGATACAATTCGCTGTATCAAGAATTCTGAATAAACATTTCTTACAGCTTCCCGATCTTTTTCTGGCATGTTTTCTTCAGAAATCCAACTATCTGGTATAAGTGTTATTATTTGACGGATGCGCTCAGGTGTAAGTATAAGTTTAAATGCTGCATCCACTTTTTCCAAATCAGCAGCAAAAGGCAATAACACATGATCTTTTATTTGTACAAATGGCTTCAAAGCCTGATCGCGCCAATTATCCCACGAATGATGAAAATACAACGATGCGCCATGATCAATTAACCAAAGCTCATTGCGCCATATTAACATGTTAGTATTACGTGCAGTACGATCTACATTCATGAGCAAAGCATCCAACCATACTATCTGCGAACACAGATGTGGCGAAAGCTTTGTCACGGCAGGATCGAAAGTAATAGCTCCTGATAAATAATGTACGCCAAGATTAAGGCCAACACTTGCTTTTAAAAGATCTTGTATTTCTTCATCAGGTTCTGTACGTCCAAAAGCACTGTCAAGATCCGCAAATACTAATTCAGGCACTTTTAATCCCAGTAACCTTGCTATTTCAGCACCAATAAGATCTGCAATCAATGCCTTAGCACCCTGCCCTGCCCCTCTGAATTTCAAGACATACAGAAAACCGTCATCAGCTTCGGCAATAGCTGGAAGTGAGCCACCTTCCCTCAAGGGCGTTACATAACGCGTCACATTAACCGTTCTCAATTCTGCTTTGTTTGTCATGTATTAATACTCCTAGGCCTAAAAATATTGAAACAAAGCTATCAAATTTGTTTTATGGCCATTGCTTTAGCCTAAGATAATATGAACGAACTTTAGTAGGCGTTACATAAATGAGTGTAGTGAAAAATATCGCGCCAAACACATCGTAACTATAATGAATACGCATACTTAGCAGCATAAAACCCATCAAAATAGTTGCTAACAAGAATAGCGATTTTAGATACTTTTTCTCAGCACATAAAAAATATATCCAGATACTTGCAGCATGCCCGCTAAAGAAAAGATCTTTAGTCATAGGTGAATGCTTTGGATAAACTGTGTTTTCAAGAAATATATCGCGTAATACAATCATTCCTACAGGAGGTTCAAGAGCAAGTAATAGTATACATATTTGCCTTACAATAGCTACGAACAAATGCATTTCTAAAACACGTAAAACTACTTTAGGTCTATTTAAGTGTGTTACTAAAACAGTAAATAAAGATGCATACAATAACATGAATATATATACAGAAAAGTCCTGGCTAGGAAAAAAGTCCAGCAATTTATCTGTTAGCCTGATACCTTTTCGCATTTCAACGTAGTTACCAAGCTGTTGTGTAATGGCAGAATAAGCAAAAAATAATCCTGGCATCAGGATCAGCTTTATACGAAACGTTTTGTTTTTCAGTTCAGTTTTCCATGCCTCTATAATAGAGGCAATGTAGCTTTGAAAAACCAAAGTCCTTGACATCGATAAATTTGTGTGTGATCGTGAATATGAAAACGACGCAAATTATAATAATTTCTTAACACAGACACTTAGTTTTTATTTATAAGGCATTTAACATGCCTGTTTTTTCTTATTCCTCCTGCCCCACCATATATAAAAACCAGTTACAGGCAAACTTGCAGCTATTAAACTGGCAAAAAAAGCCATTATTTTACCCACAATTCCTAAAACTGCACCTACATGTATGTCATAGTTCATACGTGATATTTTATCAGCTATAGTTGCATTGTTTAATCGACCATAAGCATGAGAAACGGGTATTTCTTGCATGGTGTACTGATTGAAATAGCGATAGTCAATTTTCCAATATGTGGAAGCATCTGAATTTGCAGCGATTTCAATTGATGACGTATCTGTTTTCGGATAGTGAACTTCTATTGTTTCTGCCTTAGAATAATGCTTTTGCATATTAGTCCAAATCATATCAATTGTTGAAAAGGTGTCGTTATGCATTACGTTTTTTTGAGATGCAGGTTCATAAAAAGCCACCTGCTGCTTACCTCCTGACGCAACCCAATAAACCGAATTAGCTACCCACTGAAACCCCCATACCAGACCTGTAATGGCAATGAATATAGCCACCCAACTCATATAAAAGCCTAATATGCTATGAATATCGTAGTTCACACGCCTCCATTTTGCATTCCACTTAATTGAAAAACGTTGTTTACGTGCGGCTTTATTCTTTGGCCACCAGAGTATGATGCCTGTCACCATCATGACAAAGAAAATCAGCGTGGCAGAGGCAACGATAGGCTTACCAATTGCGGGAGGTAGCCATAAGTAAAAATGTCCATCAACTACAATCCGAAAGAAATCCTTGTCCATATTTTTTACTTTCAAGACTTCACCAGAATATGGATTAATATAAATTAAATAATAGTATTCAGGATCATCATGATAAAACGTTGCAACAGCAGCTTTATCTCTTTTACCATAAGTGACACTGTGTAGAACTTTTCCCGGCAAAGCATTAGTGGCGATGTTATATATACGCGATGGAGGAAGAAAGGATGTATCTTTAGGCTTTACATACTGGTTTGGAACAGTAATCATTTCAATCTCTCTCTGAAAAGCCAGTATGCAGCCTGTAATACCTAAAAATAAAACCAATAGCCCGGAAGTAAATCCGAGCCAGAGGTGAATCTTGCTTATCCCTTTCTTTATCTTCATTAAAAGTTATACCCTACAGATAACCTGAAATTTCGTGGAGCTTCAGCTTGCCAGTTATATGAGTTTAAATAGCTATAATAAGAACCGCTATATAAATATGCATCCAACAGGTTGAACACATTGGCCGTGATCTTAAATTTCTCGTTCTGCCAGCTTAAACCACCATCCACTTTAAAATAATCTTCTATTTTCTTAAAAGGGTCTGGGCCCAACTCCCAATATGTCGCCCTGTCGCCAAGAAATGTAGCACCGCCCTGTATACCAAACCCTTTCAATGCACCACCTTGTATCCTGTACACCAACCATGCATTAGCAGTATGCTTAGCAAAACCCGGTACTACATCGCCAACTTTCATAGTAGTAACACCTTCCGTTACCTTCAATACTTTAGAGTCTGTATAGGCATAGTTAGCTATAACACTAAGTCCTTTGACGATAGTACCTTTCAGATCAAATTCAACACCTTGAGAAACCTTTTGTCCTAATTCAACACTAAGTCCTGATGTTGGAGCCTGAGTAGGATCGGCAGTAAGTTCATTATTTTTCAGAATACGATAAACAGTAAGGCCTGTATTCCAGCTACCACCAAACCATTGCTTTTTAATACCTACTTCCATGTTGTTACCTGTAATAGGCTGCACTTTAGCGCCGCTGGTTAATATACCGGTTTGGGGAACAAATGCCTGGTCATACAATGCATACACTGAAGTTTCATTATCTATTGATACGCTTAAACCTACACGTGGTGTGAAATGTTTTGCTTTATCATCCGGACCCGCATAGGCTTGTTTAAGATCTGTATATCTGCCTGCAAGTGTAAGTCTTGCTTTGTTATCGAAGAAACCTAATTCATCTTGCACGTAAATACTTGAATAAGACTGGGTTTGATAACCGTAGCCAGCATAAGCTCTTTCAGCTAAAGGTGTTTCACGATCAAACTCAGGATATCCATTATTAGGAACTCCCAAATCAGGATTTTTCGGATCGAAAGGCAGAGAATCAACATCGAGATTATGCGATTGGTTCCAGTCGGCTAAATATTTCTTGTTTGCCATATCTATGCCTGCCAATATTCTATGACGAATAGAACCTGTTTCTACTTCGCCATTCACGAATATCTGTGCCATCATCATATCACTTCTTGAGTCCCATATACCGATATTACGTATTATCGAACCATTAGGAGCTACTGAATCTGGCCATGAAGATGAACCAACCTGGTTGTATATGAAACGTGCAACCTGGCCAGTTATTTTCCACTTGTCGTTAAAATTGTGCGTGAGATTTGCATATATGCTATGATCGTTGATCTTAGTACCCGGTATACCTGAAGGCATCATTGTAAAATCACGGGGCAATGTTGCATAACCATCAGGAGAAAAGACATAGAAAGAACCTACGTTGCTCATGTTTGCACGCTGATAGTCATATTCCAGCGTTAATTTTGTTTTTTCATCCAACTGATAAGAGATTACAGGCGCTATTGTATAACGGTCATTATATTCATTAGCACGGAATGAGCCTTTATTTTGCGCTGCTACATTTATACGGTATAACAACCTGCCGTTTTTACTTAATTTACCATCAAGGTCAAGTGAACCACGATATAGGTTGAAGCTGCCAACAGTGAAGTTTACTTCGCCTTTGTTTACCCGAGTAGGCTTTTTAGTAACCACGTTGTACATACCACTGGGGTCGCCGCTTGATAGCATAAAACCTGCCGGGCCTTTAATAAATTCAATACTCTCAACAAAGCTCATATCCTCAGTTAGTGGTCCCCAATAAGAGTTCACCACATTGAAACCATTACGAAAAGCTTGTATTTGTGAACCACGTGCAGTAATATTAGTATACATGTCACCCCAATGTTCTGCCCTGATAAGGCCACTCACATTACGTATCAAACCATCGCTCATGCTTATAACCTGCTGATCTTTCAGCATAGTACCTGTTACCTCTTGTATATTTTGAGGTAATTCCTGTATAGGCGTGGTGAGGCGCAATCCTTCTGAGACATTTTTATTGTTGTACCTATTCATATCACCTGTAACTATAACTTCGGATAGACGCCTGGAGCTTTCGGTCAATGATATATTAACGGCAACTGTTTTATTAGCAACTACATCAATAGATTTTTCTTCAGTTTCAAGTCCAATAACAGGGATAGTGACAATGTAAGCACCTGGTTCAACATTTTTTATCAGGAATGAACCTTTTTTATCTGTTATAGCCCCTTTAGATGTGCCCTTCAGGCCAACATTGACGAATTCTGCGGGTTGACCGTCAGATGTTGTAACAATACCCATAATGGTACCTGTTTGTGCAAATAAAGCAATGTGTATAAGTAATAATGCAGTAGTAATAATAAATTTCATTTTTATGTGTCTTTGGTTTCTGGCGCCGCGAAAATACCATCAACACATAGGTGCGCATAACAAAGGCAGGAATTTGATTTTCAAAAAAGGGAATTTTAAAGATTTGCATGTAAATGCTTAGGCTATTCCGCTTCGATGTTAAATTCTTCCGTATGAATGACAAATATTTCAATAAAACAAAATACAATAATCTCTTTGCAGAAAATAAATGATATGCGTTTATTCATTACGCTGTTATTGATCAGCATATTTCCCTTCTGCGTAGAAGCACAAATAACTATAAGCAATGTTTCCGAATTATTAGAATTTGCGGATGCAAAAGCACCTGCTGCCCAGCTGGCAAAATTACAGCCATTGTCTGCACGTCAAGATGTTTATATACAAGCCTCCTCTCTATATCCTAAAATCAATGCATTTGCAACAGGAGATTATTATCCTATAATACCAACGCAAGTAATACCGGCAGAGGTATTAGGGGGAGCACCTGGTACATATTTAAAAGCTCAGTTTGGGCTACCATACATTTTAACAGCCGGTGCTGAAATAAGTATGCCAATAATAAATATGGAAAAATGGACACAGGTTGCAAAAGCCAGAACACAGTATAATCAATCGCAATGGAGCAGTAAGGTAGCTTTAGAAAACCTGCACTTACAGTTACTGCAAGCCTATTACCAATTGTTGGTAACCCGTGAAGTTAAAAAGCTTAATGAGGAAAATGAGGAAACAACAGATGAGCTACAACGAATTATGACCGCACGCAACGAATCAGGGATATTAAATCCATCTGACTATAACAGAAGTAAAAATCTACAGTTAGACGTACAATCTTCAAGCATTGGCTATGCACAACAACTGGAGCAAAGCAGAAATAATATTTATGCGTTGCTTAACATAAAACAAGACAGCCTGAATTTTACAGAAGAAATATCTTTTTTCCCCTGGCCGGCATTTAACAATATAAATGATGCTTCTACAAGGCCGGCCTGGCAAGAAGCGAATTATAAACTAGAAGTCGCGAGCCTATCATTAAGTGAAAGTAAAAGAGGTGGATTACCAAGATTATCTTTAGCAAGCAGATACACTTATAATCTACAGAGCGAATTTAACAAAACTAGCGATAACGTAGAATTTAGCGCTGCCAATATTGGACTAAGGTTAGATGTGCCATTATTCCAGGGGAGCTATTACAGATCCATGCAATATAAAAACAATATATTGGTGAAATCTGCGCAATTGGAACAGCAAAGAACAAGGGCTGCATTAAACCAACAGCAAAAAGATTGGCAGGCACAGTATCAATCAGCATACAATAAGCATGCAGTATTGGAAGATAAAGTAAAAGGAGCATCAGATAACCTACGCATTGCCAGGCTAAACATTAAAGAGGGAGTAATGGAGTTTGATGAGTTCAATAATATTTTCATGGAATACAACCGCGCCAGAATGGATTATTTGCAAAACCTGGCCGACGGCATATTATACTATCTACTAAGCACACAAAATTTCTAAGCAATGAAGCGACAGCTATCATGGTTAATATTTGTTATTGCAGCTACAGGCTGTAGTAAAAAACAGGAGGAAATAAAGCCTGAAATGAAAATGCTAACAGCCGCAGTATATGCATCGGGCACATTAGTACCAGAAGAAGAATATAAGGTCCTATCCACGGTAGATGGATACATGGTAAATAGCCTGGTAAAAGAAGGCGACACTGTAACAAAAGGGCAACTTCTTTTTGAGGTAAGCAGTGTTGTACGCAATGCACAAGAAGAAGGTGCACGTGCAGTGGTACAACGAACGCTACCTACTGTTAGCAATGATGCACCTGCATTTATGGAGTTGCAAGGACGAATTGAGGTTGCTCGAATCCGCATGCAACAAGACAGTTTGCAATATGTGCGTTATCAAAACTTATACAAACAAAACGCCATATCGAAAAGTAGCTATGAAAAGTATTATTTGCAATATCAAAGTTCTTTAAAAGACTACCAAAATTTACGCAGGCAGTTAGAACAACAACATATATCAGCAAACATTCAAATGCAACAAGCACGTAACCAGCTCACGATTGCTGCCGCACAACAAGATGTAGGTAAGCTGAAGAGTTTTGTAAATGGCGTTGTATATGATATATATAAGAAAACCGGGGATCTCATAACGCCCAATCAACCCATTGCACTAATAGGTGCAGGCAATATGTATGCCAGGCTACTTGTAGATGAGGATGACCTGGATAAAGTGTTTACAAACCAGAAAGTTTTGATCACAATTGATGCTTTCCCAGATAAAGTATTTAAAGCACATATAACTAAAATATACCCATTGCTTAGTAAAGTAGAACAATCGTTCAGGGTGGATGCAACACTTGACGACGTAATACCCATAGGCATGTATGGGTTGAATCTTGAAGCCAATATTGTTATTGCTGAAAATAAAAAAGTAATGGCTATACCTAAAGCTGCATTGCAAAAAGGCGATACAGTAATAATAAAAGAAGGAAAAGAAGAAAAAAAGATAAAAATACAAAAAGGCATAGAAGATGATAACTGGGTAGAAGTGCGTGGTGGCCTTTCACAATCATCGGTTATAATAGTGAAAAAATGAACTGGAAACTAGCATTTAATATTGCAACTACGCACCTGCTAACAAAAAAGAAGCAAAGCATAATTGCTATGTTAGGGGTTACATTTGGTATTTCCATGTTTATTATCATGATCAGCTTTATGACCGGCGTAAACCAATTTACTGAAGACATGGCGATGGATAATACCCCACACGTGCGTATTTACAAACCATTAGAAATAGAAGACAAAAAGATAATAGCACTTGATAAACCACAACAAGAAAATGAATGGTTCGTTGTAGAACACCAACGACCCAAAAATGAATTAAGTAAAATAAAAAACGGGCTAACATTAGCCCAACAATTAGAGACAATGCCTGAAGTAATGGGTGTTGCCCCTCAACTATCTTCACAAGTATTTTATAATAATGGCCCGGTG
>CBFGNI010000026.1:0-20140 GCA_965650105.1 uncultured bacterium
TATCGTACTTCAAGGATTATGAGCCGCCTTGCAATGGCAGGCAATTTGGGTAAAACAGGCAGATGGCAAAGCCAAAATGGATATTCAGTTTATTACCGAACTCGTAGCTCTGTAATAAAAAATTTAAATACCCTAACAGAATTACCTATCGCAAGTAAAGGGGCGCAAGATACTTCTACGTTTCACAATGTATATTTAAGAAGTAACTATAGTAATAGGGCTTGGAAGATTGACTATACTGTAGGTTATGATTTTAACCTTGAGTATGCCAGCAGCCTGAAGATAGAAGGTAAGAATAAGACTATTCAGGATTATGCTGTTTATGCAAGTGCATCAACACCGTTGATACAGGATAAGCTTACTTTACAAGTAGGTGGACGGGGCTCTTATAATACAACATACAACACGCCATTAATACCAAGTATCAATCTCTTATATACGCCCCTTGACAGAATACAAATACGTGCCTCATATACCAATGGCTTTCGTGTAGCATCGCTAAAAGAGTTATATCTGGATTTCAATGATGATAGTCACAATATATTGGGTAATCCTGATTTGCGGTCTGAAAAAAGCCAGCACATACAGTTATCCGGCTCTTACCAGGCATATGAAAAAGATGCGGATTATTTACAGTTTATAGTTACGGGATATTACAATGATGTAACGAACGGTATTGTATTGATAAAGGCAGATACCATTGCAAATAACATTAACTATACTTATGGCAATGTATTGCATCAAAGTAATATGATAGGAAACTTCCAGGTAGATGGACAATGGAAAGGTTTCCATGCCCAGCTTGGTTTTTCTAATAATCATACTTTTTCAGAACCCGGTGATAGCGCTAAGTTCGTACCGGGTTATGATGCTTTTAATGTACAGGAATTTACAGCCAGCCTTACTTACACCTGGAGAAAACCACAGCTAAGTGTTAGTGTTATTGAAAAATATAATAGCCCCAGCCCTTTCCAGCAACCTTCTGTAGAAGGCTATATAATTTACCAAGGCAAGCAGTCAGGCTATCACCTTTGTGATGCTTCTATCGATAAGAAGTTCTTTGATAAAAAGCTACAGCTAACGCTTGGTGTCAAGAACGTGTTTAATACACAGCAGTTGCAGCTTTCAGGCGTCAGCGCCTCAAGTGGTGGTGCACATGGTGGCGGCAGCCTTTCTGTGAATTTCCTGCCACGCAGCTTTTTTACCGCAGTTAGGCTGAATATTGATTAATGGAAGCGAGGGCCTAAACATCTATCTTCTCAACCCTGCGCTCATGCCTTCCGCCTTCAAAGGCTGTTGACAGGAATGTAGCTACCATTTTCTTAGCAAGCTCAATATCTACAAAGCGTGCAGGCAGGCATATAACATTTGCGTTGTTGTGCTGGCGCGCCAGCGATGCAAGTTCTTCATTCCAGCAAAGCGCTGCTCTGATACCGGCATGTTTATTGGCCGTCATGCAGATACCATTACCACTACCACAAATCAAAACACCTGCTGCGGCCTCATTGCCTGTTACCATATTAGCCACGGGATGTGCATAGTCGGCATAGTCGGTACTATCGGCGCTGTATGTGCCTTTGTCCTCAACTTTCCAGCCCATATCGGTCAGTTGCTGTTTTATCAGTTCTTTATATTCAAAGCCGGCATGGTCGCAGCCAATAGCTATGGGTAGTTCTTTATTGAAAGTAGTGTTCATAAGCTTAGTTGTTTTTCATTAGTTCCCTTTTCTTCCTTGCTTTCACAGCACGGTCGCTGATGGCTATTGCTGCTTCGTACAAAATTATCAAAGGAATGGCAACTAACCATATACTAAACCAATCGGGTGGAGTAATGACAGCCGCTAATATGAAAATGATAAGTACAGCGTAGTTACGTTTATCGCGCATAAGTTTTGGAGTAAGTAAGCCAATGCGCGAGAGAAAGAATACTACAACCGGCAATTCGAAAACAAGACCCATGCCTAAAATCAGATCACTCATAGTGTCGTAATAGTTAGACATAGTGATGATGTTCTTGAAAGAAGGGCTCAACTGGTAGTTGGCAAAGAAGTTGATAGTAAAAGGTGCAATTACATAATAAGCAAAGGCAACGCCGGTAAAGAATAATAGCGAGGTCCAGAAAACAATACCACGTGCATACCGTATTTCCTGTGGTGTAAGTGCAGGCTTTATAAAGCGCCAAAACTCCCAAAATATGTATGGAAAAGCAACAATAAAGCCTAACATGAAGGATACGGAAAAACTCATCATGAACTGGCCTGATAGTTCAGTATTCTGAAATTCCATTTTTATATCCTGCAGGCAAAGTGCATCTATGTGAATAAGATGTCCTAATTGGCACAATACCCGATAAGAAACAAAATATGAGTGGGCGGGGCCAAGTATTATATGATCAAATATCCATTCTATATTGAAGAACATAACTATGGCCGTAATAATTACAGCAACTAACGAGCGTACTATATGCCATCTTAATGCTTCAATATGATCGGTAAAAGCCATTTCGGCTCCCGTATCTGATTGTCTTTTATCCAGGAATTTATCTATAATGCTCACTTCGAGTATTTACGGGCGCAAAGTTATATAATAACTAACTGCTGAATTATATAATTAGTTTTCTACAGGTACAATCACACTATATACGCAAAAATAAGGGCAGTAGTTTGATGACTACTGCCCTGGTATGTTGATAACAGATAAAATTATTTCTTATAAACTTTGATAGAGCAAGTATAATTCTGCAGCTTTTCTATTTGCTGCTGGCGGTTCATGTAGCCCAGTTTATTGGTTTTTGCGAGGCGTACATTGTTTTCTTTAGGTATGTTGTGCAGCATGCGTAGCAGGGCATTGGAACTTACAGCATAAGTAGTGCCTTCTGTTTCGCTTTCTTTACCTGTAATAATGGCCACTACAGTGCCCTTATCATCAATAACCGGCGCACCGCTTTGGCCGGGGCTGGCAGGTATTTGCAGGCGGTATTGTAATGAATCGCCTTCATAACCATTTTTTGCGCTTATGTAGCCTTCACTATATACTATTTCATCTTGCGGATAGCCTAATGTGTACACACGGTCGCCAAGCGACCTTTTGGCGTTAGCGAAAGTGTATGGTATCTCTCCTTTCGCAAAGCGGAAGGTCTTATCTTCTACTTTCAGGAGCGATATATCTGATTGCTTATCGAAGCTCACAACATAAGCTTTATAATATCTGCCATCGCTGTTCTGAATATATACCGAATCAGCACCTTCGGTAACGTGATAGTTGGTAACAATATATCCATCGTTCGTTACAGCAAAGCCGGTGCCTGTATACCTGGCTTCGGCCTGCGGTGTGCTGTATTTACTATCTTTTATAGTACTTACTACCTGGTTGTTAGCACGTTTGTAGCTTTCCAGGTCGCGTTTCAGCAGGCTATATTGAGAGGCGATCTTTTTGTTGTTGTGCTGTATTGCCCAAAATGTAGTAAGCGAAGTAAGTAATGCAATGCTTGCTGCAATAGCGCCTGTGCGAAGGTAGTGCGTGCGCAGTGGTATGGTGCGTGTACCGTTGGACTTGGTTTTTACCGGTACGGCAACATTTGCGGTATGTATACTTTTAAGCATGGAGCGAAACCTGTTCTGCTCGCCGCTACCATTTAAAGAGCGCAGCATGTTGGCACATTCGTAAAACTCGGCCGCAAATGCAGTGTTGCTTGCCAGCCTGTCTTTTAGGATGGTAAGTTCAGCAGGCTGCATAGTACCATTTACGTAAGCCTCTGCCAGTTTCCAAATATTACTATCAGTAGCCATTGTTATATTTTCCTTTATCATTTTGCCTGTGCGCTGTAGAATAACTTCCTGAGGCGGTTAAGGCACTTATATTTTTGCGTTTTTGCATTATCGGGGTTAGTATACCCAAAATCTGCTGCTATCTCCTGCATGTTTTTATCATGCTGGTAAAAAGCTTTTAATAAAGATCTGCACGGTTCTCCCAGTTGGTCGAGTGCTGAATCTAACTGTTCATAGTGCAACTCTCTTTCCTGGTGGGCCTTAATATCATCTTCGTAAGCCCAATCGTTATTCTCATCAGCACCCGCATTTTCCGGAAGAAAGCCCGGTTGCTTTTGCAATTTTTGTATCTTTTTGTACCAAAGATTTTTACTGATAGCAAAAAGATAGGTACCCACTTTACATGCCAGCCTAAACTCCTCGTTTTGCGCTTTTTCGTATAAAACGATCATTGCTTCCTGATATATATCGGCAGCATCAGCTTCAGAACCACCATTTGTTTTTATCCAACCTATTATGATAGGATAATTATCAACATATATCTTTTCTGTGGCAGTACGGTTACCGTTTGCAAGTTCGTTTAGTAATTGCTGGTCTGTATGTACAAATCCGTTCACGTATTAATGCTCTTAATTGTAAAAGGTAACCCTTATAATAATGAAACTACCGTTAAAATTAGTTAAAGAATCACTCAAAAGGAGGCTAATTATATTACAATAAAAAAATTTTAAAAAAGATGGGTTACCTTTTTTCCATTAGGGTATAAATGTGAAACAATCTTAAAAAGAAAAAGTCATGAAATTTGTTAAAATGAGCATCTTCGCCCTGACTATGGGCCTTTTCGTAGCTTCTTGCGGTAACAGCGAAACTACTGAAACTGAAACTACTACTGATACTACTACTATGGTTACTCCAGAACCAGCTCCAGCTCCAGTTGATACAATGACTGCTGCTCCTGCTGATACAACAGTACAAGCAACCACTACAACTACAACTACTGAAACTAAATAAGTTTTAGTTACAGTTTAAGATAAAAGCCACTCATACGAGTGGCTTTTATTATTATATAATAGTGAGCAACGTTAGTCCCTGCCTTGTATCACCAGCACTATTTCACCTTTAGGTGCATGTTTTTCATAGTGTTGTGCAAGTTCTTCCAGTGTGCCTTTTCTTGTTTCTTCAAACATCTTGGTGAGTTCGCGGCAAACGGCTGCATTCCGCTCTTTACCAAATATCTCCGATAATTCAACCAGCGTTTTAGCCAGGCGGTGAGGAGATTCGTATAAAATAATTGCCCTTTCTTCTTCTGCCAGCAATTTTAGTACGGTTTGCCTGCCTTTTTTAGGCGGCAGAAACCCTTCAAATACAAAACGATTGCAGGGTATGCCCGATTGTACCAGAGCAGGCACAAAGGCCGTAGCACCAGGCAGGCATTCAACCGGGATATTGTTGCGCAGACATTCACGTACCAGTAAAAAGCCGGGATCGGAAATGCCGGGTGTTCCGGCATCGGTAAGCAGTGCATAAGTTTTCCCGCTTTGCAACTGCTCAACAATATGCGCCAGCATTTTGTGCTCATTGTGCTGGTGATGAGGAATAAGGGGTTTCTGAATATTATAATGGCGCAGCAGTACCGAGCTGGTACGCGTGTCCTCGCACAAAATACTATCAGCTTTATTCAATACCTCTACGGCCCGGTAAGTAATATCGCCCAGGTTGCCTATGGGTGAAGGCACGAGGTAAAGCTTCATATTAAAGTTCAGCTACATTAAAGTCAAAAGCTTCCATTACCTGGTTAGCCAAAAGCTTTTTGCACGCCTCGTGGGTAATTTTTTCAGCTTCTTCTTTAGTAGCAGCTTCTATATGCAGGTGTATGTGTTTGCCTATGCGTACATTTTGTACTTGTGTAAGGCCCAGGTTGTGCAGGCTGTTATTAACGGCTTTGCCCTGAGGGTCTAACAATTCTTTCAAAGGCATTATATTGATGTGCGCTATATATTTTTTCATACTAAGATATTTATGCTTCCTGTGGTTTGTAAACGAACGATAAGATAATGTAGAGTATAAAGGCAAGAGGTATGGCTGCTACATTGATAAAAGGGATAGCTATACCAGCAATTATTATTATTATAAGCTGTGGCCAGATGTTAGCCGGCCGGAAGCTTGAGGGAATGAACTTGAAAAAACGGATAGGTGATACCATAAGCCAGCAAAGCAGGGCTATAATGATATAAATGACCCATGCTTGCTGCATCCAATTGCCGAGGCCCATAGGGTTGTACCAGTTGATAAGCGGGAAAGATGCTACCAATAACCCTACCGCGGGTATGGGCATACCCTGGAAAGAGTTTTTTTGCTGGCTTGAGGTAACGTTGAACCGGGCTAATCTTAAAGCACCAAAACAAGCCACCAGAAATGCAGGTGACATAGCCAGCATACTTATATCTAACGCATTTGGGTTGCGCATATACGCTGCCCAAAGCATTTTAAACAATATCATTGAAGGGGCTACGCCAAAAGATACTACATCGGCCAGGGAATCCAGGTCTTTACCTATTGATGAAAACACGTTTAAAGCACGTGCTGTAAAGCCATCCAACATATCGCAAACAGCAGCTATAAAAATAAAAATGCTGCCGTAATAGGCTTGTTCCGTACCAGTTACCCAATATTGCTCCCCATTGAAGTTGGCAAAAAATGGCTGTGCATTCAGTATAAATGCGATAGCTATGCAGCCGCAAAACAGGTTAGCCAGTGTTAATATATTCGGCAAATGCTTCATGAGGCATCAAAAGTAGCAATCTTACTGCAATGTGTGAAATGCTTGGTAGCAATAAAAATAAAAATGCCGGACCTCTAAGCCCGGCATTTAAAAATATTTTAACAGTAAGCCTATTCAGGCACAACCAGCCTAAAACCATTTCCGTGTATATTAACAATTTCAACACTGCTATCTTCTTTCAGGTATTTGCGCAGTTTAGCTATATAAACATCCATGCTGCGGCCGTTGAAGTAGGTATCGCTACCCCATATACGTTTCAGTGCAGATTCGCGTGGCAATAGGTCGTTTTTATATTCGCTTAGCATCAGTAGCAGTTCATTTTCTTTAGGAGAAAGTGTTTGTGCCTGGCCATCATGCTCCAGTGTGCGCAGTTTGCTATTGAAATGATAAGAACCGATAGTGAATTCTATTTGAGAATGTTGCTTTTCCTGCAATTCCTGGTTGCGTTTCAGGATGGCTTTTATTTTATGCAGCAATACTTCGCTATCGAATGGCTTGGTGATATAATCATCCGCTCCCAGCTTGTAGCCATTCAGTATATCTTCTTTCATGCTTTTAGCAGAAAGGAAGAAAAGCGGTACTTCAGGATCTACATTACGTATTTCTTCCGCCAGTGTAAAGCCATCCATGTTCGGCATCATTACATCGAGCAGGCAGATATCAAATTTTTCTCTGCGGAAGGCTGCCAGGCCTAATATACCATCTCTTGCCAGTTCTACTACAAAATCGTTTAATTCGAGGTAGTTTTTCAGTACTTGACCGAAGTTTGTATCATCTTCAACGAGGAGTATCTTAAATTTTTCTTTTTCCATTTTTGCTTGTGTATGTAGTATCAAAAGTAATATTCAGATATTGTAATTAATAAGAATGTTTTGTTAAAAGCGGGGGCAGTTGATGGTTCTTCTGGAGCCGCCCATATCGCCATACATGCCCTGGTATATAAATGATAATTCAAGGCCACCCTTGTTATTGTTATCAACAGCCAGCGTCGATATAGTATAATCGTAACTTACCATAAACTTCACGCCACTAAAGTTCATGCCAAATGTACCTATCACTGCTTCGTTCCACCTATAGTAGGCACCCAATATTATATCGGTAGTGCCCCTGTTATCGCTACCATAGCTTTTATCGCTTATGTTTACCCAGCCCTGACCGCCAAAAATGAGCTCTGATGCTGATTTTTGAGTGGTGTAATAAATTGATGGATTAAGGGTAAATCTTTCGCTCATGCGCAGCAAGGCGTCTATATTACCTGTAGGCCTCATACCTACTTTATTAGCTGTATTGCCATCGTAAAAAGTTTCTTTAGGCTGGTTGATGTGCGCCAGGCCCGCACCAAACTTAATGTAAGTGGCCTCGTTGGGGAAATACGCATAATTGATACCGGCACCTACATCAAAAAAATTAGTATTCACTATACCGTCCTGTTCGCCATTGGCTGTTGCAAAATCAAATTTGAATCCATCCCATTGTTCATTGAATGAAAGTTTATTAAAATTAATGCTGCGTTGTGCATAGCCACCTACCATACCTACCGATAGCATACTTATGTCACCCATCATTACATGATAAGAAAGGTTGGCTTCAAAGCGTGTCATTGACAGATCTCCATTGCCGGCTTTATCATTAAAAAAAGCAAGGCCCAATCCCATCCAGTTGCTGTAATTTGAATTGCGCATCAGCTGACAGTCGCCAAAAGCCGATATAGTGGTATATGGTACCGGTATGCTGGCCCATTGCTTGCGATAGTTAACACCAACCCTGTAATCGTTATCGCTCATCAAGGCTGCATTGGCAGGGTTGAGCAAAAGCGGGGCATTATAGTACTGCGAAAAATGCATGCCCTGCGCCAACGCTTTACTGAACAAACCAGCTGTAAGCAATATAGTAAGCAGTATATATGAAGAAAGTTTTTTCATGTTATGGTCTTTAATCATGCAATTATTTTAGTAGGCTTACATTTCCTTTTTTGTAGAATGTAGTACCATCTACAAAAGTGCCGCTAAGTATAAAAGCGTAAGTTTCTATTTCCTGTTGTTTGCCTTTATAGCTACCATCCCAACCATATTTAGGCTCGTTAGCAGGTACATTATTTACTTCAAAAACTTTTTCACCCCACCTGTTGTACACCTTAAGATTAGCACTTTCAACTGCCCCGCCTCGTACATAAAAAACATCGTTAACGCCATCGCCGTTTGGTGTAAAGCCCGTAGGGACATCTACCAAAGGCAGTACATCGGCATCTACACTTTTGCATATAGTATCTGTGCAACCAAATTCATTGATGGCCGTGAGGCAGACAGTGTACGAGCCTGTTCGTTTATAAAAATGTTCAGGATTTACCTGGTCACTTCCTTCATTGTCGCCAAAGCTCCAATTGTACAAAATTGCCGCGCGCGACCTGTTTGTAAACTGAATAGGTTTGTTGGTTTCCGGTATTACGGGATCATATACAAAATCGGCTATGGGTGAAGGCTTTACAACCAGGGTATCAGTCATAGAATCGACAACATTGCAAGTAGTAGGGTTAAATGCAAATAGCCTGATAATGTATGTGCCTGCAGTATCATAAACATGTACGGGGTCAACCGCAGTATGGCCGGTAGTGTCGCCATCCCCAAAATCCCACAGATAAGTATCGCCATTCTCAGATTTGTTAGAGAAAGGTATCTCATTCCGTTCGCATGCAGAAGCTACATCGAAGCTTGCCTTAACGAATTTGGCATCGAAACCTATAAACTTTTCAACCGTATCCGGCGAATTGCAGGCCAGTGGATCGGTAAGGATCAGGGTAACTGTATATGTACCTGAAGAAGCGTAGGTATGCGGTGGTGGTGTGGGGCCTGTATCGGAACTGCCATCGCCCCACAGCCATAAGTAAGTTAATTGACCTCCTGAAGTAGTAGATGAAGAATCGGTAACTGTCACTTCATATATACTGCAATCGGGATTTTTGGTTATGCCAAATTTAGTGGTTAGCAATGCATCGCTTACAACTACTGTAAGTGTAGTAGTGTCTTTGTCTTTACATACAAGGGGGTTGTTTGCAATTAATGTGATCGTGTATGTACCCGGCGCCGTGTAAGTGTAAGGTGCAGGTGTTTGTAAACTACTAGTACCTACGCCATCGCCAAAATCCCATTGGAAACTGGTAGCATTAGATGAGTTGTTGACAAACTGAATTGCGTCGCCCAGGCAAATTGTTGTATCGGGTGCTGCACCCGCACCGGCAACTACCGCTGAAAAATTAAACTGAACCTTTAATGCTGCAAGATTGCAATTGGTACTACCACTAGCAGGCCCTACTGTAGTGGGAAATGGTGCACCGGGTTGATTACCTCCACAATTGGCGCATATTGCCTGATAAATGACACCGTTTTTATCGAAACGGCTGGTGCCACCATCTACATGTTCGCCCAGGCGTACATCGGTTGGTGTGCTGCGGCCATAAAATGCACCAAAGAGTAAGTTAGACGCATATTTGGATAATACTATGAAATAAAAGTCTGTACCATCAGTAGTGGCCTGTAAGGGGAAAGTAAGCGGAGTGGTAACAGGCAGGCCAACAGAAGAACTATTATTAGTTGCAATGCCCAAAGTGCCACCCCAACCTGAAATATATATATTCTCGCAAGTATCAACAAGGAACGCAACCGGCGAAATATTTACATGGCTACCACTACCAAATACCGTTGAAAAGATGTTTGTAGTAAGATCGTTATCCAGTTTAATGATATATTGACATCCACCTGTGTTGCTGTAAATTGTAGTTGCGGCAGGATCTTTAACTACAGGAAAGGTGCCACCCAGCGTTTGCCCCATGGCATATACATTATTATTCCTATCGACCTGAATGCCATAACATTGATCGTAATTGTTTTTGCCAATAAAGGTAGTGCGCTCTAAAGTGTAGGTGCCGCTATTTAAAAAGCGGCAAATGAAACCATCGGCACTGCCACCTTGATAGGTACTAGCGAACGTACCCGGTGTTGGTGAGGGGAAATTGGTACTAGAGGTACCGCCGGCAACATATACGTGAGTTTGCGTTACATCTAAAGCAAGTGCATATCCCGCATCATCGGCACTACCACCCAGATATGTACTCCATGCAAGAGTACCTACATTTGGATCCAGCTTGAAGGCCACTGCATCTTGCACAGAGCCTGAAGCTATGGTAGTTTGTGAAGCATTAACAGTTGGGAAATCGGAAGATTTTGTAGAGCCTGTAACGTAAATATTGTTGGCATTATCTATTAATACTTCGCTACGTGCATCATCGCCATAGTTATACTTAAGATTTCCGATCGAGCTTTCATCCCAATCGAAATTTACACCATCGTCGCTGGCACCCCCCACATAACGGGAGCCTATAAGGCCCGAACCCGCGCTGTTGAATTTGGTAACCACTATGTCGTAGCTGCCAGCGTTGGTACTACCCCCCGTCACAGGATAATCGGTAGAGTTGCTGCGGCCGGCAATAATCAGGTCACCATTGTTGTCCACAATAAGGCTATGAGGTTGCTCGTTACCACTACCACCCAAATAGGTTGAGTAAATTATAGCTGTACCATTTGCATTAAATTTAGTGATACCCATATCGCATGGTATTGTTCCGTCAACATTGCCACCACCATAAGTGCTCTGAAAAGCACCTACTAAAGTATAACCTGAACCACCGAGATAATCGCTGGTAATACCTCCGGCATAAAAATCGCCATTGTGATCGTAGGTGGCAGTGAAACCCCAATTATCGTAACCAGAACCTGTAAAACGCGAGAAAATAACAGTTGGATCTATTATCAATATTTCTTTCGTGTCGTAGCCATCGGGGAAGGAATAAGTAACAGTGCTGTCTTTCAGTTTATATTTACAAGCAACCTGTTTGCGAAGACCATTGATATACTGATAAGCGTAAGGTTCCATTTCCTCTATTGGCCCTACGGAAGTATTTACAAATAATCGGTTGTTCTTTATTTTTAACCCCTGAGTGCCCTCATAACTTAGTACTATCTGGGTAGGGTCGGCACCGGGCTGCAATATGAAATCATATTTTAGTTGCTGATCTTGAGATGACACGTGCAGATCGATGCCATTGTACACGTTCTTATAGTCAACAGCAAGGTTAGGATGAATATTGGTTTTCCAGCGAGAACTATCTGCCCCAAGAAAATAGTTATAATAATTCTCTTGTGGTTTTAAAGCTTCAACAGTAACGTGTTCATTCATCCCCACCATAACTACTTTGTACACGTGATACTTTAACGTAATGCTTTCGTTCTGCTTGCTAACCTTATGCTGAATGATTTTTTGTGTATTGTCGAGGTCTCCTACAATATATCTGAAGCCATTCTTTTCCAAAAGGAAATCGCCACTACCGGTAACGGCTTTGAATAAAAATGGTCCGTCCCACTGGCCTCGGTTTTCTACGAATTCAATAGGTTTTCCTCCGGGATTTGCATAAGCAATATTTGCACATACTAACAGGTAGGTAAAAAGTAGGTACAAAGAGTAACGTATGTTCATTATTGGTACATATTTACAAGCTATGTAAATTATGATTTTTTAACCAATTTTTAGCACTCAAAAGAGGCGAAAGAAGCCTCAATACCTGCGGAGCAGGATATTAGCAGTATTAATAGGGAGCAGAATAAGATGAGCTTTAAAACTCAAAATAGTAGCAGGACGAGTGCAGATCAGTTCACTACTTTATCAGCACAACTGCTACTGGCAAATGCATCGGGCTTAGCTTTGAAGGCAAAACCCATACCTAAAATATAACCCATAGCCTCGCGCAGTGCTTCGTTGCTTTTAAACTGCGGGTTAGTATTTATGTCGGCATGCACCTCCATATCTACATCATATTTGTTAAAAAGGTCGCATAGCTCATAAGCTATTTCAATGCTTTTTGCTACTTCAACAAGCATACGCTCCTTTATAGAATATGCCTGGCGGGTTTTATCGTTGCATATAAACATGAAACCCCCATGCTTCTCCCGTAAAAAAACGATAACCGTTGCAAATTCTGTTTCGCCATTACGTACCTGTGAATCGGTACCTATACAAACTTTCAGATGATAGCCGGCACCGGTTTCACGCAGTATAACTTCTTCAACTGATTTTTTTACCGGCAGCTTTAGTGGCTGTCCGTTGAAAGTACGCCATAGCATAGGCTTAAATGTTAGTTCTTCTAAGTTACTACTTATGCTGTTAGTATAATATTACCTATGTGTTATGTAGCCGTTGCAATACACAGTTTATTAACATATATTAATATGTGACGTCAGAATGAACCATTCTCATTGAATTGCCGTATAATATGGTATATACTTTGCTATATTGTAAGGGAAATAATTATAAAAAATGAAACAAATCTTATCCTTCACATTACTACTGTTTTGCTTTTTAGGGGCATTGGCACAAGAACAAATGTTAAGTCCCAAAGCGACGGCCAAAGGCAATGATATTGAAATAACATACGGGCAGCCTTCAAAAAGGGGGCGTGTAATATTTGGTGAGCTAGTGCCCTATGGTGAAATATGGCGCGCCGGTGCCAATGAAGCCACAGAGATAACCTTTAAGAAGGATATGAGCTTTGCAGGTAAGCAAGTGAAGGCAGGTACCTATGCACTATTTACCATACCTAAAGAAAAGGAATGGAAAGTAATACTGAATGGTAAACTAGGCCAGTGGGGTGCATACGATTATGATAAGTATAAAAGCCTGAATGTGCTTGAAGCAACAGTGCCTGTATATCATACAGATGCTGTTGCAGATAAACTGACCTATACTGTGACTGATAAAGCAGTAATTATTGAATGGGACAAAACAGGTGTATCGATACCAGTAAAATAGTGCTTGTACAGGGGGTTACTTCTTCATCGCTATATCTTACCGCTTCATCTGTATTGGTTTGATAATAGTACTTTAACGAGCATAAATTTGTATTGCTTCTTAACTGAAGAGTGGAAGCTAACATAGGTAAACGGCAATCGCAATGTGTTTTTCAATACGTTGCGATTTTTTTTTGCACCTGTAATGAAATATACTACGTTATTTTTGTGGGTATGAGAATAGTTCCCGGAGAAATAAAAACAGCAGACTTACATGGATATTTATTAGGTTCTGTAGCGCCCAGGCCTATATGTTTTGCCAGCACGATAGATGAAGATGGCACCCCGAATTTATCCCCCTTTAGCTTTTTCAATGTTTTTGGCAGTAAGCCACCCATACTTATTTTTTCACCTGCAAGAAGGGTGCGCGATAATACTACAAAGCATACCCTGCAAAATGTACAGCTTAATAAAGAAGTAGTAATAAACATAGTTAACTACGCTATAGTGCAGCAGACCAACCTGGCAAGCTGTGAGTATCCGCAGGGAGTAAATGAATTTGAGAAAGCTGGCTTTACTGCTATAGCATCGGATATGGTGAAACCCTTTCGTGTAAAAGAATCGCCGGTACAGCTTGAGTGTAAGGTGTTGCAAGTAATAGAAACAGGGCATGAAGGTGGTGCCGGCAACCTGGTAATATGCGAAATGGTATGTATGCACGTAGATGATAACATATTGAATGAGCAGGGTAAAATAGATCCTCATAAGATAGACCTTGTGGCACGTATGGGCGGTGATTACTATTGCAGGGCCTCGGGTAGTGCTGTATTTGAAGTAGCTAAGCCCAATCAGCAATTGGGAATCGGCATTGATTCGTTACCTGAACATATACGCAACAGTAAGATACTGACCGGCAATAATCTGGGAATTTTGGGCAATAGCTCATCAATACCTGTAGTGTCAAAGCTGTTATATGATGACAGACTACAGCAAATATTGCGCGATTTTGAAGCGGATACGGAACAAAGACAGGACGCTTTACAGGCCTATGCTCAAAAGCTATTGGATATCAACGAAATAGATAAGGCTTGGCAAGTTCTATTAGCTGAATAATATTGGTTAATGACTGGTTAATCAATTGCAAATGAATAGTTAATTGGTGGTTTATATTTTGCGAAGGACATTAAGAATTTAATCTTTACAACAATATAACAACAACGCTCTCTCTTATCCCTTATATGTGAGAAGGGCCCTTTCAAGGGCCTTTTTTCTTTTATACTAGTTTGTGATATTATCGTCTTTACGAACGGCTTTTTGATCTTCAACACCCATTAACAAGGCCCAGGGTTTTAATGTGTCAACATTTTCAAAGATTATTTTGATCATTGCACTGATAGGTATAGACAAAAACATACCGGCAATACCCCAGAGCACCCCACCCATAAGTACAGCAATAATAGTTATCAAAGCGTTCATCTTCACTTTGTTGCCTACAACACGTGGTAATAAAATATTAGCGTCTAAAATATGAATAATGAAAATTAATCCCGTGGCCTGCAAGGCGAGTGCCAGGCTGCCATGTATTAGTGTAACTAACATAACAAGTGCACAGGAAACAATAAAACCCAGGTAAGGGATAAAATTGAGCGCGGCACAAACCAAACCTAGCAGAACAGCGTATTGGATGCCGAGTAGTATAAATGTAATGCAATATGCAATTGCTACTACTACAAATTCTATCAACAAGCCTATAATATAATTATTAGCAACACCCCTGGTTTCTGCTACAACGTTTTTTACCTTTTCGCTACTCTCTTCAGGGAAGATACCTACAACAAAATTTACCAGCAAACGACGATGGTGCAAAATGAAATAACTAAATATAAAGATGATAACAACCCAAAATATTATTTCGCTTACCTGTAAAAACAGATCGCCCAGGTAAGCTGCAGCCCCTGAAACAATGTTGTTAACTGCCTGGTTCATGTAGCTCATTTGCACTGCACTATCAACATGGTACTTAGCTGTAAGCCAGAGTTGCAGGTCGGCAAGTGTTTTATTCATCGCAGTCTGTATAGCAGGTATATCTTGCGAGAATAATAATATTTGATAAGTAAGTACATATAGAAATATTGCCAACAATATAACGAATAACAATACACTGATGAATGATGCGGCACTGCGGCTAAAATGAAATTTTTGCTCCAGGCGGCGGGCAAGCGGGTAAAGCAATAAAGAAACCTGTATGGCAAAAAACAGAGGTATCAATACACTCTGTGCTACATACATAAGAAATATAATGAGCACCAGGGAAAGTAATACTAAAGCCAGGCGCGCATAAAAAGGAAACTTTACTTCCATAGGTGTTTGTGTGTTTGCAAGTTATTAATATAACTATGCCAATATATCGGCCAATACAATATGTGTGGATTAAATAATTTGCTGAACGGGCAAGATTTTCATTATTTGCAGCGTGGGAAGTATGAAGCTGAAACTTTTTTTTCAAAAAGAATTGACTGAAGCAGGGTGCGATGAAGCGGGCAGGGGCTGCCTTGCCGGGCCTGTATTTGCAGCAGCTGTAATATTGCCTAAGCGATTTTCACACCCGTTACTGAACGATAGCAAACAGCTTACTGAAGCTGAACGGGACGAATTAAGACCTATAATAGAGAAAAAAGCTGTGGCATGGGCCGTAGCGATGGTAGATCATGAAGAGATAGACCAGATAAATATCCTAAAAGCATCTTTTAAAGCTATGCACCTGGCTGTGGACCAGTTGCAAACAAGGCCAGGATTGTTACTGATTGACGGCAACCGATTTACGCCCTATTTTGGTGTGCTGCACCAGTGTATTATTCAGGGAGATGGTAAATATGCATCGATTGCTGCAGCCAGTATATTAGCTAAAACTCACCGCGATGAATACATGCAATCGCTGCATTTGCTACACCCGCATTATGGCTGGGAACAAAACAAAGGTTATGGTACATCTTATCACCGCCAACAAATAAAGGAATATGGCTTGTCGCCATACCACCGTAAGACTTTTAGGTGGAATAAAGCGGAAGAAGAGATGGAAGCGGCAGAATTCACACAGCAGGAAGTTGTAGCTCAAAAATTGAGCCTGTAGGTGTATTATCTCTTACGGAGATTTTACCATAGTGCTGCTGCATGATCTTGGAAGTGAGGTATAGCCCTAAACCGGTACCCTTACTTTTACGTGTTTCTTCATTGCCTATGCGGTAAAATTTATTGAAGATCTTACGTTTTTCATTATCAGGTATACCTGTGCCTTCATCAATTATTTCAAGGCAAACATTTTTCTGTTCCTGATGCAAGCGAACTTTAATGATCTTGTTAGCGGGGGTGTACTTAATGGCGTTCTCCAGCAGGTTATTTACTGCCATTTGTATCAGTAGGTTATCGCCTATTATTTCAGCAGGTTGTATATCGGCCAGCAATCTGTCAGGGTAACGGATATTATAAGTGCGTACAGTATCTTCAATCATATCGGCAAAATCCAGCCGCTCACGGGCTGCCACATATTGCCTGCCTTCTATTTGAGAAGCAAGTAATATATTATTACACAGATCGTTTAGCCTATCTGATTCTTTTATACACCTGGTAAGTAATTGCTCTCTTTTATCAGCGTCTAAGGTGTGCCTTTCTAAAGTTTGAAGGTTTAGTTTCATAGCTGCTATAGGAGATTTCAGCTCATGTGTTACCGATAGCATAAAATTATTTTGCTGGCGCGATAGCCGGATACTACGCCTGAAAGAAGAATATACTACTGCGGCGCCAATAAATATGATAAGCAAAAATGTAGAGCCTTCGCCAATATACTGCTTGGTGCGCCGTTCGCGTTTGTCCTCAAGCTCCTGCATATGAGATGCGAACCAAAGCGGTTGTGTAGCGCTATCGGCTACAGTGCCCAGTAGTGCACGTTCGTGCTGAAAAATTATATGACTCTGCTTTTGGAGACTAAAGCCCCAGAATACAAGCGCTGCAATAATATAGCAGAGCAATAGTATATAAACAGTGTTAAACAATTTCATGCTTAAGAGACACTATTATTTTTTACTTTGTTTTTCAACACGCAAACCTATTTGTAATACTTCAGGCAAAGGGTTAACACGCATATTTTGTTCCATACGTATTTCGTACGTGCCGGTTTTTTTAAATATCATTGCCTTATCGCCAGCGGTAAGTGGCATGTGTTGTTCCCAAATTTCACCGGCTCCGCGGCCCATCCATTTGCCTGATGGTTCCGCCAACGGAATTTCTATTCTTGATTTTTGGAAAGTGCTATCGCCGGGCTGTTTAGTATATATCAAAACCCAAATGTTTGAAAAAGGGTATGCTTCAGTATGTCTTATATTGAAGAAAAGATCGTAAGAAGAAGTAGTATCGGTTATTTCGAATTTAAAAGATGGTTTGAATTGGTATCGCCAGGCATTTTGAGGAATAGCGTAGTCCTTTTGATAGTATGGCGACTTGATACAACTTGTAAAGCAAGTCAATAAAATAAAAACAAATAAGCCTATATATTGTTTTCCTGTTTTCATTTTTACTACAAAATATTTAATATCTGTTCTTTTGCTTTTTCAAGTTCGTCTTTCATGTTTATAACGATTTGCTGTATTGCAGCATCGTTAGCTTTAGAACCAAGTGTGTTTATCTCCCGGCCAATTTCCTGCATTATGAATCCCAGCACTTTACCTTTCGATATGCCTGTTTTTTCAACAGTAGTATGAAAATACTGGCAGTGTTGTTTCAGCCTGGTTTTTTCTTCAGTAAAATCTATGCGTTCTAAATAATAGATAAGTTCTTGTTCAAACCGGTTGCCATCTACGCTATCTTTACCTACCATTTCGTTCAGCGATTGGCTGATGCGGCTGCGTATTTTTTCGGTACGTAATGGCTCCAACGGCAATATTTTCTCCAACAGATTTTCTATGCTCTGTATACGGTTATGCAAGTCTTTATGCAAAGCATCACCTTCATGCTTACGATGTTCCATAAGATGACTTGCCGCTTCCTCAATGACTTTTTATACTTCCATCCACTCCGCTTCGGGCAATACGTCTTGCTCGGGAGCAACAACTTCGGGCATACGCATAATAGTTGGCAACATGTTTTCTTCGGGTAACCCCAGCTGTTTAGCTATCTGCTGCATGCTTTGGTAATAAAAAACAGCAAGCCCTGTATTTACTGTCATGGGTTTTGATGCGCCTTCCTGTTTTATCATTACAGTCAAGTCGATAGTGCCGCGCATTAGTACGGCATTTAGCAGGCTGCGGATATCTAATTCATAAGAGCGCAAAATTGGCGGTAATTTCGTGATTATATCGAACTGTTTACCATTTAGCGATTTTATCTCTACAACCACCTGGCGCTTATTCACCACGGCCTCTGCGCGGCCAAACCCCGTCATTGAATAAAGCATGAAAATATCTTTGTAAACAAAGAAAGAACAATCAATCTGCATTAAAAAACGAAACATCTTTTTTGACCAAAAAAGGTCATAAAATCATCTTAAATACAAGTAAGAGTATAGCTTAAGGGCGATAAATGGTTATTTTTGTTGCTTAACGTTAGTATATCAATGCGCATAATTGCATCCTTTATATTTGTTTTACTGGTAGCCTCTGTTGTATATGCACAGCAACCAACACGGGCTGAATTGGAAAAAAGACGACAGGGAATATTGGAGTCGATCAAAGAAACCCAAGAGCAACTTGAAGCAACAAAAAAAGATAAAAGCGCTACCATGGGCCAATTGCGCGCTTTGCAAAACAAACTGAATGAGCGCCAAAAGCTGATTGGGAATATTAATGCAGAGATAGAACAGATCAACAATAATATCCGTACATCGGCTAATGAAGTAACAACACTTAAGCAGAACCTTGAACAACTAAAGGCAGGCTATGCGCAATCGGTACGCTATGCGTACAAAACCAGAAGTTCTTACGATATGCTGGCCTTCCTGTTCTCTTCCAACGATTTTAATGAAGCACTAAGAAGAATAAAGTATTTAAAGAAATACCGCGACTATCGCAAAGACCAGGCTGATAAAATAAGGGTGACCCAAGGGGAGATAGTGAAGAAACTGGATGTATTAAATTCTGCGAAATCGCAAAAGGACGTATTGCTGACTGCTGAGATGCAACAACGTACCGAACTGCAAAAAGAATCGGACGAAACGAACCGTGTAGTTAAAGACCTGAAAGGTAAAGAGAAACAACTACTGGCTAATATTGCAAAGGATAAGAAAGCTGCAAAGCAACTGGACAGGGCCGTAGGTGAAATAATACGACGGGAAATAGAGATAGCGCGGAAAAAAGCTGAAGAGGAAGAACGCAGGCGCCAGGAAGAAGAACGTAAAAAGGCGGCAGCGGCAGCCGCCGCTAATAATGCCAATAAAGGAAGCGGTATATCAGTCACTACAAACAATGGTAATAAGCCAATACCATCAGGTACGCCATCGCCTGCGGGTAGCAGCAAACCTGTAGCTGCTAATACCAACGAACCGGTAGCCAGCAATGTGTATGTAAAACCAAAGCCGAGGCCTAGCTACAATTTATCGCTAACACCCGAAGCTGAAGCACTTTCAAGCAATCTTGAAAACAACAGGGGGCGCTTACCATGGCCGGTAGAAAAAGGTTTTATATCGGAAAGTTTTGGCCGTCACCCGCACCCGGTAGCTGAGAAGGTTATGGTAGAAAATAATGGTATTGATATACGTACGAATGTAGGTGC
>CBFGNI010000027.1:0-19911 GCA_965650105.1 uncultured bacterium
TGGAAGTATTTATCGCGCACCATAAAACCGGTATAGTGTATGCCAATATTTGATTTCAGCCTGCTGCTTATACGTATGTCGTCTTCTATATAGGCATCTATCTCATTTGCATTGATAGCAGGATTACCAAATGCAGTATCAATATTAGCAGTTGAATTTTCAGTCTGCTTAGTTTGTATAGCACCGGGCGAATAAGTATGGGCAACAAAGCTTCCACCTACTTTTATATAGTGGTTTGCGCTGGGTATGATATCAAGATCGTACTTAACTGCTTTATCTTGTATATCTGACAGATACTTGAGCGAGAAAGTACTGGAACCAGAGGGAGAAACATCTTTTTGCTGGCTGGAAATACGAAAATTGTACTGACTGTAATGCACAGTAAGGTTACCAAACACTTTTGGCGAAAACTCATGGTTCCAACGGCCTACAGCAGTTATATTTCCCCATTTCAGGTTGTTGTTGGCGGTAGAACTGTATTCGTTGCTGGCAAGCGAACCATCACTTTTATCATTTGCATAAAACTTATCGTTACCCATATAGCCGCTGAAATAAATATGGTCGTTCTTACCCAGTTCAAAATTCACCTTGCCATTCAGATCGTAAAAATAATAGCCTGTTTTCAGCGTGCTATTATTATTAATAAGGGGGCCTGCAATAAGATCGATATACGTACGGCGGCCGGATATCATAAAGGAAGATTTACCTTTTTGTATTGGCCCCTCAAGTGTCAAACGCGATGCTATTAAGCCAATACCGCCTTCGCCATGTAGCTTGTTCTTATCGCCCTCCTTCATATTTATATCGATAACGGAAGATAACCTGCCACCATAACGTGCTGGAAACCCACCCTTTACTACTTCCACATTGCGTATCGCATCGGCATTGAATACACTGAAGAAACCAAACAAGTGGCTGGCATTGTACACGGGTACCCCATCCAGCAGTATCAGGTTTTGATCGGGGCCACCACCACGTACATATATCCCTGAAGTTCCTTCATTACCTCCCTGCACACCGGGCAATAGCTGTATGGCTTTCATAATATCCACCTCTCCAAGAAATGCGGGCAGTGATTTGATAGTTTGTATCGGCAGGTCGATAGTACTCATACGTGTGGTAGTGTGTATTGCATCTTTCTGCGCCGTTACCACTACTTCATTCAGGTCGGTAACATTTTCCAGCTCTATGTTTAAAGACACATTACTACCCGGCGCTATTGTACGTTCAACAGTAGTATAACCTATATAAGAGACGCGCAAGCTAACGCTTTCGGTAGCCGATGGTATAGTGAGCGAATAAAAACCATAAGTATTGCTGGTAGTACCAATATTTCTTTGAGGATCAAAAACTACAGCACCTATCAAACGTTCACCACTTTTCTTTTCTGATATATAGCCACTGATCGTGACATTCTGGGCATATAGTATTGCCGGCAAGCACAACAGCAATAGAAGGTTTAGAAGCAGTTTCATATTCATCGTCGGTTGATAATGAGCTTTTTATTATTCTTGAAAACGCCATAGGGCAATTTATATTGCACAGGTACACGGCTCTGCATTAAAACGTAATAAAAGTATTTTACCCCTACTGTGCTGCAATATTAATTTGCCAATAGCAACATAAAACGATAATATATGTCATTATACACGACAAACGCAGGCCAGAAGCCTGCGTTTGCAATAAATTAATATTTAATTTATTATTTAGCTACCATGTAGTTGCATAATTTGTATAGTACACGTGCGCCTACTATACTATCAATACCATCCTGGCTGTGTTCGCCGGTCGATACTTCATTCAGGTCGAAGCCTATCAATTCCCTGCCGCTGGCTTTCAATACTTTGAACAAATAAAATACCAGCTCCATTTCAAAACCACCAGGTACAGGAGTGCCTGTATTAGGACAAAGCTTAGGATCAAGGCCATCAATATCGAAACTGATATATACTTTCTGCGGTAGCTCAACCACTATATTCTCACATATCTGCTTCCAGGTGCTGCCTTCATATTGCGCTTCTTTTATGTCTTTATCGAAGAAGGTAGCAATACGGTCAGGGTTTTCTCGTATCATCATCAATTCCTCATCGCAATAGTCGCGTATGCCTACCTGTACCAGCTTCTTTACCTGCGGTATCATATTCAGCACATTGTACATAATAGATGCGTGTGAGTAGGTAAAACCCTCATAAGCATTACGCAGGTCGGCGTGTGCATCTATCTGCAATACCCCAAAATCGCTATGTATTTCCGATAATGCTTTTATGAAACCCAGCGGGGTGCTATGGTCGCCACCTATAAGGCCTACTTTATTACCTTCTCTTAGCAGGTTGCCCGTCATTTCATGCACCCAGCTCATCAGCATATCGCCACCTTTGTTCACTTCTTCCAGCTTTTCGCTTAGCTGCTCGTTCTCTGCCACTACGCCACCATCTACCAGGTGCGATATGATAAGCTCTGCGCATTGGCGCAGGTAATCGCTTTTCTTGCGTATATTCTTATCAATAGGCAGCATGTGGAAGCCTTTCTTCCAACCATCTACTACATCGGGGTCGTAGAGGTCTATCTGCATCGATGCATCATAAATATTTTCGGGCCCGCGCGACGTACCATCCCGGTAAGAGATGGTCACCTCCCAGGGTATAGGCAATAATACCAGTTCAGCCTCGTCCTGTTTAAATGGTAATCCGAATATGTTGTTGGATTTTAAACCAACCGAATTGGGGTCGAATTTTGAAAGATCAGCCATTGCAGTTTTTTATCGGGTGGCAAAAATAGAATTTATATCAAAACAAAAAATCTGTTTATCCTTTCATTAACATAGTCTATACTTTTTCCTGCGTCATTTATAAGTCATTTTCAATTAACTTTGCGTATCGCATTCAGGTTATGAAAAAATCCCATATTGTTCTGCTGGTATTGGTAGCTGCGGCTGTATGTATTATAGTTAGTATGTTTGGCGACTTCAGTACCTATGAAACTTTTGCATCGGCAGCTAAAGAGCCTGCCAAACAATTTCACGTTATTGGCGTATTAGACAAAGGTAAGCCAACAGAATATGATCCTGTTAAAGATCCCAACCATTTTACCTTTTATGTAAAAGATAAATCGGGTAGTATTAATAAGGTGATATTCAATGGTGCGAAGCCAACGGATATAGAAAAATCGGAACAAATAGTAATGATGGGCCGCATGGATGGCGATGCCTTCCGTTGCAGTAAGATACAAATGAAGTGCCCGTCGAAATACAAGAACGACCAGATAGCAGTTGGTACTGCCAGCTAGTATATTAAGCTTTACAAGAATCTAATCAAGACTTTAAGTTGGATACACAATACATAGGAGAACATTTAGTGCCGGGGCAACTCGGCCATTTTTTTGTTATCACAGCGTTTGTTGGCGCGTTACTCAGCGCATTCAGTTATTTCCGCTCGGCACAAACAGAGCTGGTAAACCCCGGTAATAGCCGTGGATGGTTGCTGCTTGGCCGCAATGGTTTTATAATACATAGCGCTGCCATCTTTGGCATCTTCATTACGCTATTCTATGTGATATCCAACCACCTGTTTGAATATCACTACGCATGGCGCCACTCCGATCTTAGCCTGCCACCTAAATATTTGCTATCCTGCTTTTGGGAAGGACAGGAAGGTAGTTTTATGCTTTGGGCAATATGGCATTGCGTATTGGGGCTGATAGTAATGGCCAATTCGAAAGCGCTGGAGAGCCGTGTTATGAGCATCATATCGATAGTGCAGGTATTGCTGGCCACCATGTTACTGGGCTTTTATTTAGGCCCTGAAATAAAAATAGGCAGCAACCCTTTCCTGCTACTGCGCGACCAGATGCAGGGCGCCCCTATCTTCTCGCAACCCAACTACCTAGAGTTTATAAAAGATGGTAATGGCCTGAACGTGTTGCTGCAGAACTACTGGATGGTAATACACCCACCGGTACTGTTCCTCGGCTTTGCTTCTACACTAATACCTTTCGCTTTTATTATTGCAGCCCTATGGAAAGGCGACTACCAAAGCTTTATAAAACCAACCATCAACTGGGCATTGTTCTCCGGTGCGGTACTGGGTACTGGTATCATGATGGGTGGCGCATGGGCTTATGAATCGCTGACATTTGGCGGCTACTGGGCCTGGGACCCTGTTGAAAACGCATCGCTGGTACCATGGCTCACGTTGATAGCCGGTATGCATACGCTTGTTGTTTATAAAGCTACAGGCCGCTCGCTTATTATCACTGTTATACTATTTATACTCACTTACCTCCTGGTGTGGTATTCTACCTTCCTTACACGTACAGGCGTATTAGGCGATACTTCGGTACATGCCTTTACAGGCGAAGGGAAATCGCTTTACTGGCATTTGCTGATAGTTATCGGCTTACTTATCGTACTGTCTGTATCGATGATTATAGCACGATGGAAGGGATTGCCACGCGTAAAAACAGAAGAGCAAGTGAACAGCCGCGAGTTTTGGATGTTCATTGGTTCATTTGTGCTATTGCTATCTGCTGTGCAGATCATTATCAGCACATCGATACCTGTATGGTCGCCCCTGGCTAAAATGATAACCGGTAAAGATGTAGCGCCACCCGTTAACCCCGTAGCGCACTATAATAGCATACAAGTATGGGTGGCAATAATAGTAGGCCTTATGACCGCTATGGTGCTATTCCTGAAATTTAAAAAAAGCGACAACAAAGTCGTACTGCGCCGACTGGCTACAACTGGCGCGATAGCTTTGGCTATAACCTTACTGATAGGTTTTATGCAAAAAATAGATGCACCGCAGTATGCCATTCTGCTTTTTGCCGCTTGCTACACCATAGTAGGCATGATATACTACATGATAGTAGTACAGAAAGGCAAGATAAAGAAGATGGGGCCCGCTACGGCACACCTCGGCTTTGGTTTGGCATTGCTGGGCATCTTGCTATCATCTTACAACAAACAGGTAATATCATACAACACATTGGGCATTATTTTTCCTTTCGGTAAAAAAACGCAGGAAGAAGATGCGAAAGAAAGTCGCGAAAACGTGCTGATGTACCGCAATGTGCCTGTTGCACTGGGCGAATATTTTGCTACCTACCAAGGCGATTCTACCTCACCAAACGATCCGCGTACTTTCTATAAAGTATATTACGAACGCAGAGATTCTGCCACCAATAAACTGAAAGAATCATTCACCCTTTACCCCGATGCATTCATAAACCCCAAAGGACAAGAAGGGCTCAGCGCTAATCCTGCATCGAAACACTATCTTACTAAAGACATATTCACTTATGTAACATCGGTAATAGACCCCGCTAAACGCACCGATACCAATACCTACAAAACGCATACTGTAAAAGCCGGAGATACGGTTTTTCTGAACAGCGGCTACATGATATTTAAAGGCTTTGAAACAAACGCAGTAAACAAAAACTACGTTCCTGCTAATGGCGATATATCGGTAACTGCAAAACTGGAAGTAAGCGACCTGAATGGAAACATGCAAACCATACGCCCTGTATATTACATACGCGATGGCTATGAGAACAACGTAGAAGATACGCTGAAGAATATGCTCCTGTACACACGCCTCACACGTATAATACCGGATGAAGGCGCTGCCGAACTGCAGATAAAACAAGCAGACCCCAAAGACGACTACATAGTAATGAAGGCACTTGTATTCCCATATATCAATGTGCTGTGGCTGGGCATAGTAGTGATGGTTTTGGGCTTCTTTATAAGCATCTGGAACAGACTTACTAAAAAAGAAAAAATATTAGTGGAACAGGCACCGGTAAAATAATTATTTTGCTGCCATGCATAAGATAAACCCCGGCAGCATAGCCCGTATACTCACTATTCTTACTATTTGCTTTGTTGCCCTATGGGGTATGTACATTGTTGCCATACCCGTAAAACCTTTCTGGCTCGATGAATGGTATATTATTCACAATATAAAATTCAGAACAGCACAGGAGCTTTGGGGTAAGCTGGAATTCATGCAGCAGTTTCCCCGCGTTTACCTGCATATAGTACAGTACGTAGCAGAAGCAGCTAACTTCAGTTATTCAAGCCTGCGCCTTACTTCATTTATAGTACATATACTCGCTCTTATATTCTGTTACAATTTATCGGCTCGCATATACCCACCCAGATCACTATACCGCTTTTTATGGGTAGCACTATACTTATCATCGGCCACTGCGCTTGAGTATTTTGTGCAAGTAAAGCAATACACTATGGATATGCTGCTGGGACTTGTAGCTATATGGCAAGTGCTGGAGCTTACTAATATCCCTAAGAAAGAAAAAGCAACAGGCAAGTACGCATTGCTATGCGCCAGTATGTTTGTTGCCCCATTCTTCAGCTATACCTACCCCATACTTGCAGCACCTGTTTACGCAGTTGTATTGCTGCAATGGCTGCGCAGGAATGAGCCCGTTAATACAAAGACCAAAATACTACAGGCCATGCCACTTATATTATGCTTACTGAGCATAGCTATTTTTTACAGTATTGATGTAAAGCAGGTACTGCAAGACAAAGGCATGCAAAACTACTGGCAGGAGTATATGATGACCGGGCAAACAACCGTGCAGCAGTTTCTGGGCAATGTGTACAAACTGTTTCTGAATATGGCGGCAGGCGATCTGTTTGGCAATATAACAGGCGTACTAGGCATTGCGGGTTTGTTGATACTAAGCTGGCTGGGCATAAAAGGGAAAACTGCTTATGATACCCTATACAGCGTGCTTGTAGTTTGGGTGGTAATAATATGCTATGCTGCAGGCAAATTACCGTTAGGTACACACAGACTCAATGCATTTGCAGTACCTGCTATAGCAACTATTATTACAGGCATACTACAATGCGCAGAAACAGCGATACCAAAAATGAAAATACCGGCAATGGTAATTGCAGGCATTTTATTCCTTGCATTGGCAGGCAATGTGTATGGTTCGCTAATAAACAATGTGAACAACAATGAACACACAGTAAAACTGAACATATACAACAAAACAGAAGCTGCCATAAAACAGGCAATAGAAACCAATACAACTATACTAGTAACACCTGGTATAGCCTACCCTTATAGTATCGAGATACAAGGCGACTGGGTCTTGAAAACGCATCCATCTTATAAAAAAGGAAGTGTACCTGTATATGCCATCCCTGATATAAGCAATGCAAACGGATTCATGCTGGAAAAGCATTTGGATAAGGCAATTGTATTTACCGGCGATTCTATAGCACTGATAAATAATTAAGGCTGACAACCCAATCAGGATAATCAGCCTTAACTAAAATTTTTGTTGGTGTTTATTTACTTTACCCCCATCAATTTCAGGTGCGTTATGTGCGAGCGGATAGCCGTTAGCATCAGGCGGTGCTCTAAATAAGGAACGCCAACATCTTTACAGGTTTGCTTCACAATAGCACTGATACGCGGATAATGCACATGCGATATTTTAGGGAATAAATGATGCTCTATTTGAAAATTCAATCCACCTACCCACCAGGTGATAAACTTATTGCGTGTAGCAAAATTGGCAGTGGTTTTTAACTGGTGCAATGCCCATTCGTCTTCCATTTTGTTAGCTGGTTGTATAGCTTCAGGGAAACTTGTTTCTTCAATAACGTGCGCCAACTGAAATACAAGGCTTAGGATGATACCCGTTACAGATGTATATACCAGGAAACCTATCAGCCAAGGAAAAAAGCCCACAAAATATACAGGCAACACAATGAACAACACCACATGCAGTGCTTTAAAACTCCAGAAGAATATATGATCTACCAACTTGAGTTTCTTGAGTGGCATTTCGCCCACTTTGTTGGTGAAATATTTTTTATAATCGGTATAGAACACCCATGCGGTATATAGCAGCGCATACAAGCCCCAAAAATATATATGCTGATATTTATGCAACTTATAGTGCTTCTGCGCTTTGTTAATACGAAGTAATATACCAGCATCAATATCATCATCCACACCATCGATGTTAGTATAGGCGTGATGCACTACGTTGTGTTTGGTGTTCCACATAAAACTGCTGGCGCCCATAGCATCAAGCGTGAAGGCTGCCACCTTATTGAAGCGTGTTGAAGTACTAAAGCTACCATGCGCACCATCGTGCATTACATTGAAGCCTATGCCCGCGGTAATGATGCTCAGCAATATACACTCGCTTATAGCAAGCACTGCGCCCGGTGTAAAGAAAATAAGGTGAATGTATAAGAATAGGTACGATGAGATAAGTATTACCGCCTTAAGATATAAACTAAAATTGCCCGTAGAGCGTATTTTATTTTGTTCGAAATATTCATTGACACGCTGTTTCAATAAAGCATGTAAGGATAACACTGGAGCGCCGAATTTAGGTGCCGACATAAAACTGAAAAAATTAATAATTACAAAAAGAGACGTTAGGCAAAACAGGACCGGCCATGAATGCATTCGTATCCTGCTAAAGGTAAGACTATTAGTGCTATTAACAGTAGAATAAACCTTAATGTTATCTTAATGCTCCTAGTACTGCACTAATATCGCTTTCCATTGTTCAGGCTCTATACGGTCGGGGGTAATAAAATATATCTTTTCACGCCTGTAGAAGTCATACATTTCAGGTGTGAAGTAGTCTTTGTTTATTACTTCTTCCTTGTTATCGTAAAGCTTGTTATACACTACTACTCTGCCTTTAGTTATGTTTGTTGTAGTATCCCATTTGCGTGCAGGCAACACTATTACAATTATTGTATCACCCTTCTTTATGCTATCGCCGGACTTTAATACTTCTGCTATTTTTATACGGAGCCTTTTTACAGCCAACATATCATAAACATATATTCTTTGCTCCTCAGAAGGCTCCTCAAACCCCACCGGAGGTAGCTTCAGCCTGCGAACCCTTTCATTTTCTTTCGCCACCATAACGTTAAACGCTATCATTTGCTTACTTCGCTTCGATGAATCCTCCTTACGGGATTGGTACACATAGGCATTAAACAAAGAATCGGTAACCCGAGCGTTAACGAAATGACCCGCAACATCCGTGGAATTGTATTGCCTTGCAAGCTGTAATGTATCACATAGTAAAACATTACCTGCAAAAGCAAATGATGATGTGTTGAGTTTCGACCGTGATAATAAGCGTTCCCAATCTGTAGCTTTTGCTTTTTCATTGGCAGTTAAAAGCAATACCAACAATATACTATAGTACCTTCTCCACATCAGTGCTGTATTAAAATCTGCTCAGTATCTACACCTTCATTGGTGAAATACTGTAATGAATAAATCCCATCTGGCAGATTCAGCTTTAAATTTCCATCAGCAGGCAAACGCTCCATTTGCAATACTATTTTCCCAAGCATATTAACTACTGTAATGCCTTTACATTCAGCCCGCTTTTCGTGTTTAATATAAAAATCACCTGTAGAAGGATTGGGGTAAATGCTTATCAAATCTTCTTTTATGTTGCTAACACTTCCTGCGAAATAATAATTTGGCCATATATCATCTATCATCCAACCATCTTTGGTAAGCGATGTGTCGTTAGAGATATAAGTAAAACGAAATAGCACACTACTATCTAATCTCGAATCGTAAAAGTTAAAAGTCTTTGGAAGCAAAAATACCGTTACAGTATCCCAGCCAGTTGTAGAATACCTGAGATCGGGGGTATCACAATAATCCCATTGCTGGTATGTATAAGGTGTATCGATTACATCCACCCACATACTATCTATACCATTTATATGTTTATATAGCTGCTCTACTTTTGCAATACATCCACTATCAATATCAAGACGGTGTATAAAACCCAGGCCTGCAAAAAAACCGTACATAGTTTGCTGGGCATTTACTATAGAGTAGTAAGGTAAACGCAGATAAAACACAGACGTATCTCCTGGCACACATGTGTTCACAGTATCAGTGACAATTGCCCTGGCACTATTAAAGGCTGTATCAAAGTTGCTTTTCTGCGGCTTGCCTATCTGCCATTTATTATGTGCAAAATTCGCATCAATAGTAATGCTATCATGCTGTACGCTACCTGTTTCAAAAGTTATTACACTATCATACTTAGGATACGCATAATAAAAGCCCTGTGCAAAGGCATGCGACACAATAAACAGTAAAAGAAATGTAGAGATTATATGCTTCATATACATAGGATTTAATGTTGATGTAAAGCTAATCACCATTTACTTCCCTTCAATACATCCTAAACAATACATATATATTCTTACATTTTGATGACATTCTAAAAACTCCTGTTCACGCCAATTACATACCTGAATGCACCATAATCAGGGTTAGCATAAGGCGGACGGTTCACCAGCAACGGCATATCGAAACGCAGTGTAAGTGGTTGTGCTTTATCAAACACACCAAACTTCTTCACAGTGAGGGCAAAGCCTACACCAGCATCTGCACGCAAATCGCTCCAATAGTCAGTTGGTTGTATGTTCCAGTAAGTAGCAAGATTGCTTGTTTTGCTTAGCTGCATCATACCAGCATCACCAAAAACATAAGCATCCATATGCAGCCAGTTGCGGGTAAACTTCGGTGCAAATTTTATGTACTTATCAAAATCAATTTCAATATTCGCAGCCACACCACTGCATGCTTTATATCCCAGCATTACTTGCCCCTCACGTTCGTCAGCTATCAGGTAGCCGGCATAGCCACGCAGGTTAAGGCCACCACCCTGCTGAAAATGGTTCATATCTGTTTGCGAATAAGTACGCCAGTCGTTAGGTATGAAACCTACGCTGCGGGTGTATTTATTCTCCATCATTTCTTCGGGGTTAGCGCCAGCTGCGTATAGCGCGCTTTCGTAAGGTATGTTAGTACCCATGCCGTAGCGGCCAAATATGCGTGTGCGTACTTCCAGCTTGCCATGATTATTGTAGTTCACGGCTTCGCCCTGCAGGTAGCTATAGTTAAATGCACCAGCACCATTACCGGTTAGCAGCGGTGTACGTGCAGAGAATGTATAGGTACCTATACCACGTACATAATTGTGGGTATGCGTCCATGCTACATTAAGCGATGAGTTAGGGTGCGCTTTGGTGCTGCTCCATTCATTGGTATATATCAGGTAGTCGAGATCGTGTGGTACAGGGCGCCACATAGTTTGGGCATACAGTTCTACTTTATCGCTTGTTTTAGGCAGCCAGTTAAAACCACCACGGTGATACCATAAACCATCCAGCAGGCGGCTGTTCAACTGCAATTGCAGCTTACTGTAGTTTTTGCTAAGTGGTGTAAGGTAATTGAAGGTATAGCTGACAGGTAAATATCTTTCGTACCAGCCCTCACTTTCAAAGCTCTTATAGTCGAACTGCTGGCCAACATGGGTATTGAACCAAACAGTGGCATCGACCTTACCCGCCGAAAATAAATAATCGCCTTCAACATGCGCACCAAGTTTAACACCATCCACTGCATTCCACCATATATCAGGACGTACATACATGCGGTAGTGCTTCCTGTCCAATACTTCAGCCACGCCATAATCGGGGCGTATCTTCACCGCCTGTGTGCGTATAGGGAAACCTTTTGTTTTATAGTTATCGCGCCAGTCGCGGTCGGCAAGGCGGTAGGTAGTATCTAGTTGCACTGTTTTTATACCCGATGGTATTTGCACGTGTGCGGTATAGGTTTTATGCAGCTTGCTCCAGCCATACCATTTAGGCAATGTGGTTGCGCGTGTGTTTTTCTCCCACCAGGTATTGGGTATATAGTAGTTATGCTTACTGCCGTCTTTAGCCGTTACAGTAAAGTCAACCGGCATTTCCATAAGGCCATTGCGACTGAATTTTATTGCAAAGCTATCCTGCCCGTTAATCCTTTTGATACCTCCTATCTTATAGTCGATAGCTTTGGTAGTTTCTATCCACTGATCGAAGAACCAGTTCAAATCTACATGTGTGTGTTGTATTATTGAATTTCTAAAATCTTCGAAATAAGGATGCGCGAAACACCATTGTTTAAAGTAGTGCTGCATAGCGCCTTTGAACAAACTATCGCCCAGTGTGTATTGCAGGTTGTACAGCATGGCCGATGTTTTATAGTACACGCTACGGTAGCCACCTTCATGCCCCAGTGCATCCTGAAAATCATTGCTATGGGTATTTAGCGTAGCATCGGTTTGGTTCAGCGCATCCAGCGTGTACACATCCATCACGCGTTTGTCCAGTGCTGTTTTAGTTTCGTAAGCATGCCTACGGAAGAAATTTTTAGGCTTACCTTCTTTAAATATTTCACCATCTATACGGCGCAAGCCATGCGCGGTCAGGTATTGGGTAAAGCCTTCATCCAGCGCGGCGCGGTAAGTTTCATTGCTGCCAACCATACCGTAAAACCAGTTGTGCGCTATTTCGTGCACCAGCAAGCCACGGTAGCCTGGCTCACCGCCGCCATCCAGCGTTAGCATTGGGTATTCCATTCCATCGCCGGCATCGGCAGCCACCATTTTAGGGTAGCGATAGCGGCCAATATCGTTGCTGAATGTTTCTATGATCTTTGCTACAAGATCGGCACTGTTTTGCCAGCCCGATGCATGTGGCTCCTGTACAAGCCCTACGCATTCCACACCATTCCATATAGTGCTGTCTATCCGGTAAGAGGGATCGGCAGTAAAAGCGAAATCATGTACATCATCGGCAATGAAACGCCATACCTTACGCTGCCCTTTTACATAGGGAGTAATAATACTGGGCGCTTCGTTCCATTTCTTTTTGGCGAAGTTCTTCACATCCAGTTTGGCGCGTAGTGTATCGGGCAATACTTCTGCGCGGTTTTGCAATTCGCCGGTAGCTTCTACCACATAGTTGCCGGGAAAATCGAGTGTTACTTCATACCGGCCAAAATCACCATAAAATTCTTTGTTCAGGTGCTGGTAGGTATCCCAGCCAAACTTGCGATCGTACACACATATTTTAGGAAACCACTGCACGCCATTGTAATGTTTGAGGCCCCATGCATCGTACATCTTCATGCGGCGGCGGGTGTTGCCACCATCATCGAAATATGTTTTAAACCCCATAGTGAAGCGCACCAATTTGCCCGGCAGTAATGGCCTTGGCAAATACACCTTCAGCACTGTATTATCCAGCTCGTATTGTACGGGTTTACCATCGGCCTGTATATCGCTTACTACTGTGCCCAGCCCTTCTGCTTCGTACTTACCCAGTTTAGGTCGTACGTTGTTAGCACGCTCCAGCTCGTGCAGGTGGGAGCCCTTTATGAAGGCGTTCTGGTACAGGTGAAAGTAAACATACTGCAAAGTATCGGGCGAGTGGTTTTCGTACAGCAGCATCTCATTGCCATCTACTACATGTGTTTCTTCATCTATACGCGCACTGATGCTGTAATGCACACCTTGCTGCCAGTAGCCGGGGTATGGTGGCTTATCTTCAATACGCAGTACCTGTTCGCGGCTATAGCCTGGCTGTGCGGCAGAAGACATTACAAAGCATAGCAATATCAGTAGTATGGATAAATATTTTTTCATTACAGATGTGTAGGTATACGCTGTGAAAATACAGCAAACAGGCGAAAATGATGGGGTGGTTGCGGGGGTAATTTAGGGTGATGGTAAGGGTTTACTCGTATTCAGGTATAAGAAGTGTTTTATTAAAAACAAAATTACGTTTTTTAAACTTAAAACAAATAAAAAAAACGAAAAATTGTGGAGGAGGATAGATTTATCAAACTCCTCATCCTTCTCCTGTTATGTACTGTTATGTTATGTTATGTGCTGCTTTTCGCTACAGCGTAACTACTCCTTTGCTACTAGTTGGCTACTTGTTTGCTACTTGTTGGCTACAGCGTAGCTACTCATTGGCTACTAGTTGGCTACTCATTGGCTACTAGTTTACGCTTTACCCTTTTATTCACTCAAAAACCACAAACATCTAACCATCAACCGATTAGTATAAATTATTATCTGAAAGTTAAAATTATAACGAATTAAAATGTGATTAAATCAAATATAAATGTGGGTACAACATTTAAAAACGATGACGAATATCATTAAATTTAAATTAAAGATTTTACTCTGTTTAACTTCTATAAATTATAAATCTCTTATATGAAAAAAACTTACTTCCTCTTAGTATTATTGTGTTTAACGGTATTAGGTGCGCAGGCGGTAACTACTATAACAACACCCGTATATCCGCCAAGTAGTGCTGGCTATAGTTATTATTATTATCAGTCAAGCCCTATTGCTCCGGCAGCAATCACTTTTGTAGTTAACAATACTAATTCTTATCCGATTACGGTACAAAAAGTTGGATATAGCAGTTACAATTCCGATGCACATTCTTTATACTACAGCGCAACCAGCCTAACAGGTGCTTGTGGCAACATAGCTTCTTCAAGCGACTGGATACAGGCAGCCAGTCTTACTAGCGTAAGTTATTATTTCCCTACTATATACGACGACTTCTTTACATGCTGTGTAACCATACCTGCTAATACACAATATAGATTTGCAGTAGTCAGTGCCACCAATGTACTGTTTGGTAGCAATGTATTACCCTCTGCCACTGCTTTCGGTTCAAATGGTGTATATCTTGATTGCAGCAATTGCTATTACGGTGCAGCTTCTATTTGCGCTAGTGTAGGATATGGATATTTCGGCTCAATAACGTTCAGCACTTGTGAGGCACCCGGCAGCCTACCTGCAACAAATATTACATCTTCTTCAGCCGACTTTAGCTGGTCGCCTGTATCAGGTGCCACCAGCTATGAATATGCTATTGATCAAAATGCTAAATATACCGGCGGTGCTACTACTACCACTTCAGGTACCAGCTATAGCGCAACAGGGCTTAATTCATCTGCTACATACTATCTACATGTAAGAAATGTGTGTAGCAGTACCGATAAATCTTGCTGGGTAGATATTCCTGCTACTACATTGCCTCCGTGTACCGTACCAGCAAACTTTACTATTAATACACTTACACCAACATCTGTCGATTTTCAATGGGATCCTGTCGTTACAGCTATTAATTATGATTATGTAGTTGACCAACAAAACGGAACGCCTTCTGCAACCGGTGCAACCAACACAATAAACACCACAGGTACTGCTGCGCCGCTGTTGGAAGGAGAAACATATTATGTACATATACGTACCAATTGCGATGGTCAGCAGACAGATTGGTCGCTCGATTCTTTTACTACGCCTATACCGTGCAGGGCGCCTGTTGTTCATATTGACTATATAAACACCGACCAGGCTGTAGCCTATTGGGATGCTGTAAGAACAGCTATATCTTACGACTATGCAATAACAAAATCATCTTCAGCACCAGCTTTAGGCACAGAGATAGAAGCAAAATCAGTACTCATGTCTGCATTGCTCGATGGTGTAAACTATTATATACATGTGCGTAGCCACTGTGTCAGCGAAGGTATTGTTGGCACTTCGCCATGGGCTACCACCTCGTTCAAAACATTCCCGCTGGGTGTTAATACAATCAATGGTGAAGGGCTTGGACTTGAAGTGTACCCTAACCCTGCACAAAATGTACTGAACCTGAAAATGCTGGGCGCTATACAACACAATGCTACTGTTAGCCTGACCGATATATCGGGCCGTGTATTGAAACACATGCAACTGGATAAAAATGAGATGACCATTGATATTGCCAACATAGCTCCTGGCATTTACCAGTTGCAATACAAGGATGATGTAAACAGCAAAACAATAAAAGTTGTAAAGCAATAAGACCAATCAAAACAACTTCATACAAGAAGGGCTACCATTCCGGTAGCCCTTTTATTTTTGCTATTTGAATTCATAACCTATATCACGACGGTAATATTTACCATCGTATTCTATATGTTCTGCATTTGCATAAGATGTTACTAATGCTTCATTTAGTGTATCGCCATAAGAAGTGATGGCTATAACACGCCCGCCATTGGTTACAATATTACTCTCTTGCATAGCAGTGCCCGCATGGAAGAGCAGGCTACCCTGCACTTTAGCAAAGCCTGCCATTATTTTGCCTTTGGGGTAGCTGTTGGGGTAGCCTTCTGATACCAGCATTACAGCTGCGGCAGCACGCCTATCGTATTGTACGGTTATTTCATTCAGCCTGTATTCATGCATTGCCACTATCAGCTCAATAAGGTCGCTCTCCAGGCGCGGCATTACTACTTCTGTTTCAGGATCGCCCATACGGCAGTTATATTCTATTACAAAAGGCTCACCTTTTACATTTATCAGCCCAAAGAATATAAAACCCTGGTAGGTAATGTTTTCTTTCTTAAGGCCCCTTACAGTAGGGTTAATAATGCGGTCTGTCACCATTTTCATAAACTTATCATCAGCAAACGGTACCGGCGATATAGCACCCATACCACCAGTGTTAGGGCCGTTATCTCCTTCACCAATACGTTTGTAATCTTTTGCTTCGGGCAGTAATAAATAATTAACACCATCACTCAGTACAAATACCGATAGCTCTACCCCATCTAAAAATTGTTCTACAACTACAGTCTTACTTGCATCACCAAACTGCGCTTCTTTTATCATCATAGTAAAGCTCTCTATAGCTTCATCGGTAGTTTGTGCTATCACCACACCTTTACCCGCTGCAAGACCATCTGCTTTTAATACTATCGGTAATGTATGCTGTTGCAGATAGCTGATACCTTCTTCAAAATTTGCCTCGGTAAATTCGGCATAGGCAGCGGTAGGTATATTGTGGCGCTGCATGAATTTCTTCGAAAATGCTTTACTCCCTTCCAATTGCGCGCCTTCTTTCGACGGGCCTGCTACTATTATATGTTTCAGTTCAGCATCGTTCTTTACAAAATCATATATACCAGCTACCAGCCCGTCTTCACCACCGGGCAATAAAATATCTATACTATATTCTTTGCAGGCATCCTTTATACTTTCAAAATCGGTAGGGGTAAAATTGAGGTTGGTACCATATTGCGCAGTACCCGCATTGCCCGGCGCTATGAACAGCTCTTTGCAAAACTTACTTTGTCTTAGCTTCCATGCCAGGGCCGATTCACGTCCGCCGGAGCCTAACAAAAGAATATTATACGCACTCATTATAATTATTTTATAGCTATTACTTGTTAAAAGAGGGTACAAAAGTATTCAATATTAAGATAGCGCCATAAAATACCACCGACAGGGGTATTTTACGTATACAGGGCTTTCATCTGAACATATTTTTACTATCTTTCGCCACTAAGAAAACAAATCATTAAGTATGTCTGATACGCACAAAGACCAGGAACTGGGAGCCACGCTTGACCAGCCAATAGATGACATGGCATTGAACGCCCCCAAAAGCCACCCTAAGGGACTGTGGGTTTTGTTTGGTACAGAAATGTGGGAGCGCTTCAACTTCTACGGCATGCGCGCCTTGCTTACCTTATTTCTGGTTAACTCTTTACTAATGAAGGAAGCCGATGTATCCATTATATATGGTGCATTTCTTGGCCTTTGTTATTTAACCCCTATGTTGGGTGGTTTTGTTTCCGATAGGTTTTTGGGCAACCGCAACTGTATTATACTGGGCGGTACATTAATGGCTATTGGCCAGCTATTCCTTTTTGCCAGTGCCAGTATATTCGATGCTAATCTGGATACTGCCAAAATAATGATGTGGGTAGCATTGGGCATCATCATATTTGGTAATGGCTTCTTTAAGCCCAACATATCCAGCATGGTGGGCAGTTTGTATCCCAAACAAGAAAAAAGCAGGCTTGATTCGGCGTTTACTATCTTTTACATGGGTATTAACGTTGGTGCACTACTAGGCCAGTTTATTTGCCCTATACTGGGCGATGTGAAAGATGCAGGTACAGGCATACGCGATATACACGCTTTTAAATGGGGCTTCCTTGCTGCGTCTATAGCTATGACGTTGGGTACCATCACTTTCTTCATACTTAAAAACAAATATGTAGTAACACCTGAAGGACGTGCTATAGGTGGTCTTCCTTCTAAAAACGAAGCGGGTGACTATGAAGAAGGTGAAGCTCAAAAAGCTAATTTCTCTAACAAGTCTTTAGGTATAGCAGTAGTAGCTTTCATAGTATTAGGTCTAATATTCCACTTTGTAATTGGCCAAAACTGGATATATTCATTCATATATGGTAGCGGTATCACACTGGCTGGCCTCATCCTTTCCGATACTTCGCTGACGAAAGTAGAAACACAGCGTATCCTTGTTATTTATATCGTATCGTTTTTTGTTATCTTCTTCTGGGCAGCATTCGAGCAGGCAGGTTCTTCACTCACCTTCATCGCCGATAACCAGACCGATCGCAGCTTTATGGGCACACAGATACCACCTTCAATGGTGCAAATTTTTAACGGGTTATTCGTAGTAATACTGGCAGTTCCATTCAGTATGTTTTGGGATTATCTGCGTAAGAAAAACGCCGAGCCTATTTCGCCCATGAAACAAGCCTTCGGTTTAATGCTGATAGCACTAAGTTATTTTATCATTGCCAATAATGTAAAAGACCTGGGCAATAGTGGCCTGCTGGCTGTAAAATGGTTGATACTTCTTTATCTGATACAAACATGTGGTGAGCTTTGTTTATCACCAATTGGCTTGTCGCTGGTATCTAAATTGGCGCCTAAACGATTTGCATCATTGCTATATGGCGTATTCTTTCTGTCAAACGCATCAGGCTATGCACTAGCTGGTACACTAGGTTCTATTCTGCCACCAACAGGCGATAAATATGTGGAAGCCGAGAAAATGGGTATCAACCTGCAAGGTGTGTTAGAGAAAACAGTAACCGCAACGCCTGAACAATTGAAACTGCTGAACGAGCACCAGATAGTAACACAATACCCTGTATTTGCAGGTTTCACCATCCATAGCCTGTACGAATTCTTCATGGTATTCGTAGTATTGTGTGGTGTTGCATCTGTTGTGTTATTCCTAATAACGCCTATACTGAAACGTATGATGCATGGAGTTAGATAATAAAATGTAGTAAAGAATTCTAATACTAAAGGCGGGAATAAACTCCCGCCTTTTTCTATGGCCAAAAACGGCGGGGGATAAAAGGTGTTAGTTGGAAATAATAATTAACTTGGCGGCAGGTTTAATTGATACCTCTCTATGGCACAAACAGATATCACTTTAGAACAGATCCAGAACTTTAAGGGTAAGTATCCCAAGCAACTTTATTTATTGTTCTTCACCGAGATGTGGGAGCGTTTTACCTTCTATGGTATGCGTGCGTTGCTCATCTTGTTCATGACCTCGCAACTCTTCTTCCCCGATGAGAAAGCAAACCTTACTTATGGCGCCTACCAGGCTTTGGTATATGCCATGCCCGTATTTGGTGGCATGATAGCCGACAGGTTGATGGGCTTTCGCCGGGCAATAGTTTGGGGAGGCATACTAATGATGCTGGGTAACTTCACACTGGCCATACCCAATAATATATGGACGTTTTACCTTGGGATGGGTTGCATAGTGGTAGGTAATGGTTTCTTCAAGCCAAATATCTCTTCTATTGTAGGTAACCTGTACAAACCCGGCGATCCTCGTCGCGATGGTGGTTTCTCTTTTTTCTACATGGGTATTAACGTAGGAGCTTTCCTGGGCAGCTTGCTTTGCGGCTGGATAGGACAAACCTATAGCTGGCATCTGGGCTTTGGCCTTGCAGGTGTATTTATGATATTGGGCCTTACCGTATTTATGCTCAATCAAAAGAAACTGGGCCCTATAGGTTTGCCACCCACCAGGAAACGTAAAGACCAGATAGTAATGGGCGATATGGCCGATTTGCCACAAGATAACCAAACCGAAATGCTGGTAACCGTAGGCGATGATACAGACAGAAAAAGCAAAGAGCGTATGGTGTTTATAGGCAGCGTTATTGC
>CBFGNI010000028.1:0-19627 GCA_965650105.1 uncultured bacterium
TACAATGGGTGTAAAGCTGTAAAAGTTTTTATAATGGCCTTTCAACATGGTTGTGTGTTCAGGCATTGCGTTGGCAACTTTACTTTTGGTTTCCGGTAAAATAGCCACCAGTGTCAGTTTTTCCCATTTTACCAATTGCTTACCGGGGGCATTTTCTGTATTATCGCTGGTATTGTTCAGTTGTTTGCGCAGGTAGCATTTACCACAGCATTTCATTTCGGGTTTGTCTTTGTTTTCACAAAGCACGGTGGCCACGTATTCCTTATTAGCCTCGTACCATGCCAATACACCCAGCCTGGCTACCAATTGGTAGGAAAAGCAAAGCATAAGTATTATGGCCAGTGTTTTCACAATTCAAAGTTAAGCCTTCCTTCAATACAAAAAATGATTGTAGTCATCCAAGCAAAAAGGACGCTAAAAAGCGTCCTTTCTCTTTTGTTATCTGTTATTGTCAACTATCTGCTAAGTGTTACACGGGCAGTTGTAGTATTGCCCTTTTCATCGGTTGCTGTTACAAAATATACACCGTTACTCAGGTTGCTCAGGTCAAGCGTTTTGCGAGATGCATCCTGAACTTGTTCCTCTATCAGCTTTTGGCCAATAGCGCTATGCACAGCCAGTTTCACATTTACATGGTGTCCCCAGTCAAGTACAATTTTTCCTGTAGTTGGGTTAGGGTATAGCTTAGGTTGTTCTATCGTATAGCTGTTCACATCAAGCAGGGTGATGATAAGTGTATTAGATGGTTTAGACCAGCAACCATTGTTATTAGTTACTGCATAATAAGCACCCAATTCACCCGGATGGTAGTTACCATCTTCACCACCTACCAGTTGCCCGTCAGGGCCAAACCATACAAAAGCACCACTTCTGTCAGTTACAAGCATATTGCCTATCAGCGATATGATTGGGGGGTCAGGTGTTAGCGAGCGTACCATTACCATTGGTGCTGAGAATACTGTGTCAGGCAGGTAGCAGCCACCATCTGTTTGGTTTACCCTTACAACTACTACGTCATTGTTCAGCAGGTTAACGGTGCTGTAAACAGGGCCATTCAATATAGGGCCGAAATTGTTTACAAACCAGTCAAAATTAGGATTAGTGCCTGCATTAGTAGCAGTTGCCGTAAACTCTACAAGTGAATCTAAGCAGCCGGGATTATTACCCTGTGTTATAGTGAAGCTTGCGGTGGGTATAATACTTGGGGTTATTAGCATTGCTATTTGGTTCGATGTATCTCTTGGGTTAGCCACACATGGATCTGTAGCTACTAATACGCACGATACGAAGTCGCCATTCAGTAATGTTGAAGTGGAGAATATTTGTCCTGTGGCGCCTGCTACAGGTACATTGTTTACCATCCATTCGTAAGTAGGGTTGCTGCCTGCGTTGGTTGGTGTTGCCTGGAATACAACCGGGTGGCCTGAACATGCAGGATTACCGCCGCTTAGTTGCGAAATAGTAACATCTTCTGTAAGCTGTTGGTGTATCACTTTAGGGTTAGTACCACTATTATTCACCGTTGCTGGCAGTGCGCAGCTTGAGCTCGATGTCATCTCAGCTGTTATCACATCGTTATTAGCAAATGTGCCGGTAAGCGTTGTGCCTGTAAAGCCCGGTTGTACTGTGCCGTTTACTTTCCATACAAAGGTCGGGCTGGTACCACCTGTGGTAATATTTACTGCCGTAAATGTCAGCATCTGTCCTGCGCAGCCGGGGTTAGTACCGGTTGTCAGTGCTATATTAAATGATGGCATCTTAGTGCTAACGGTATAGGTAATGATGTTAGATATAGCGCTATCATTTAATGGATCCACACATGGTGCGGCAGCACTCGATTTCATTACAACTCTGACGTCCGAATTATTAGGAAGACCTAATGGGAAATCGATAACTGGCCCACTGAAACCTGTTTGATAAACATTATTTACATACCAGCGATAGCTTGGTGAACCGCCTGGATTCACATTGCTTACTACTGAAAATTGCAGTACATCGTCTGCACAACCAGGGTTGGTACCTATTGTTTGACCGATAGTTACAGCAGGGTTTACTGTAAGCGGACGATACATTACTACTGAATCTGAATTGGTAGTGTCTATACCGCAAATGCCGGGATACGCTACACGTGCATATACAGTATCAAGGTCTTCAAAATCGCTCGTTGACCAAAGGGTATCTGTAGAAGCACAGGTAGTACATTTTGTTACAACACCGTTGGTGCTCTTTCTATACCAGCCCCACCATACAGGTGTTATTGAGGTTGAATAATTTGCAGAAACCGTATTTCCCGAGTTTAGGCAAGAAGGGTTGCCTCCCAACGGGAAGTTAAGCGTAACAAGGCCCGGTGTACTTCCCGAAACGCCACTTCCTTTTATAGTTACTTCGTAGTCTTCTGCCTGACCCGCAAATGAGCCCGAAGTAGCGCAGGGGCTTACTGTAGTAGTGCCCGAAACTACACGCATACGTAAAGGTGTGCATGAAACCACACCTGTAAGAGGCACCGTAAATGTTTGGAAGGTACGGGAACCGCTGCCGGTAGCCGTATAAACTGCTTCGGTAGAAGAGAAACTGCCATCCTGGTCATAGTCGATAGATACAACCGTATTTTCCGATATACCACCTACACCTACCGCTATTTGATATGTTTTACCCACTTCCAGTTCAGCACGGTGCTGGCAGCTTCTGTCCAGGTATATTTGGTTGCCGTCAGCGCTGTAGCCACCATCGGTATATACGCTCATTATTATTGTGTCGCCGGTGTTGTCAAGTATTGTTATGTCGCGGGGGCCATTGTTGTTACCCGGCGTTGCCGATGGAGAAAAAGTACAAGCTGTGCTGGCAGTACCTAAGGCTGTAGCGCCTAGTGATGATATTAGCGAACCCCTTGAAGAGCCCGGGGTCATTAACGCCGACCAAATACGGTCTCTTTGGTCAGAAGTAAAACGGTCTCTGCAAGCCTTAGAAGAATAATCCATGTGGTTATGCTGCGTGCCGTTGTAAGCCCCGCCACTCACACAGGTATTGTCACCCTCATTAGGGCAGTTAAATGGCGAGCGTATCATAGGCTCGGTATCAGCGCAGAAATCACTCGCTAAGGGGTCAAGTGGGTCAGGACAGGCGTAAGGGAATGTTGACACTACAAAATCATCACCTTCAAATACATGATATAGGTTAAAAGCATGGCCCAGTTCGTGCGTGATAGTTGAATACGGAGCACCAGCTAAAGGGTCGGTGATTTCATCTGTCAGCATTACTGTCCCGTCTCTATCGGCTGGGGCACCGTTAAAATAGGCATAGCCTGCGGTAAATGGATTGCCCCCGCTATTAGCTCTGTTTACACCATCAATCTTATACACCAGCCATATATTATAGTATTCACTATTTGGCCATATGCTATTCGATTTCAAAGTTATATCATTCAAACCTGGGCCACCGGCACTAATGCCATCTGCTGCATAGGTAGCATTACCGCTCATATCCACACGTACTATACCGTTAGTACTGCTACAATTGGGGTCGCGTTGTGCCAGTTTAAAAACTATAGGAATACGTTTACCACCGTTGGCTTCCAGCAAATGGCCTGTATAGCTGGCCTGGAATGCTGCAGATAGATAGTCAACAAAATCTTCTATATCAGCATCGGTAGGGTTGTAAGTAGTACCAATAGCGCCGGAATTAGGTTTCATTACATGCACTACTACCGGTATCTCATAGGCCTTATTGCCATTCACCGTAGTTACCAGGCTGCTAAGGGTTTTTTTCCGGAGCATCCACGCCTGTACTTTGGCGTTGAACTCGTTCATTTTATTAGCATAAATAGGGTCGGTTTGCATTAAATGCCTGTCCAATGCAGCAGAGCCACAAATAGGGTACACCTGTTGGGCAACACTTGCAGACAAAATGCCTAAACACGCCAAGAGGGTTAGCGTAATTTTACGTATCATGCTCGTAGTAATTTTTATTCTTAACTGTTAATTTGTAAATATAATGTAATCATTAAAAAAATGCTAAAGATTTGAGATAAAAATCCCTTTCTTATTAAAATACCGTAAACTTCTGTCAAATCTTTTATTTTTTGTTTTAAATCCTATCTTTGCCAACTTCTATATTTTAAATCTAATAGTAATCATCAGAGACCTATGCAATTAAAAGGGTTGGTAAAATTTTTTACCGTAGCGCTTATCCTTATCTCACTGTACCAGTTGTCTTTTACGTTCGTGGTGCGCAATGTGGAAAAGAAAGCACGTGCTAAAGCAGAACGCCAGACTAAAACGGCCCACCCTGAAGCCAGGGGTACGGAACTTGTGAAGCTTACCGATATCCGTTACGATGCTATTACCGATAGCATGCTGGGTACTACGGTCATCAACATGCCGCTGATGAAAAAATATACCTACCAGCAAGCTAAAGAACAGGAGCTTAACCTGGGTCTTGATCTGCAAGGTGGTATGAACGTAACATTGGAAGTAAGCCTGGATGAACTGGTACGTTCTATGTCCAATAATCCTGCCGATGCTTCTTTGAACCAAGCTATCGTTGACGCAAATAAAGCAAAGGCAAATAGCCAGGAAAGTTTCGTTAAGCTGTTTGGCGAAGCTTATACCAAAGCTAACCCTAACGCTAAAATGGCTTACCTGTTCACTAAGCCTTCTGAAAAAGATATAACGCTGAACTCTACAAACGAGCAGGTACTTGCTAAAATAAACAAAGAAGCAAAAGACGCTGTTAAACGTACATACAATGTACTGTTAACCCGTATCGATAAGTTTGGTGTAGCGCAGCCTAATATGAGCCTCGATGAAAATAAGGGTATCATTACGGTTGAGCTGGCTGGTGTACGTAACCCTGAGCGTGTACGTAACTATCTCCAGTCTACTGCCAAACTTGAGTTCTATGAAACATATTCTAACCAGGAGATCATCAACAGGCTGCAAGGCGTTAACGATGCCCTGGCTGCATACCTATCAGGTGGTACATTAGAAGATACCGCTGCTAAAAATGCAAATACTACGGCTGCAGCAGCAAATACCGATTCAAGTAAAACAGCCGCTACTGATACTGCCAGTCTTGCCTCATTAATGGGTGGTAACACTACCGGAGATAATGCATCTGGTAAAGACTCTGCCGGCAAAGCGGCTGAAGATCAAAAAAAGAAAAATCCTCTGTTCGCTGTTTGGTATCCTAACGTTACTCAGCAAGGCACTATTAACCAGGGCCCTGTTGTAGGTATTGTAGCTAAGAAAGATACTGCCTTGCTAAATAAATACCTGGCGCTGGATGTTGTTAAGAACAAGTTCCCTAACAATATCAAGTTTGTATTCCAGGCTGAAGACAAAAAAGAATCGCGCAACCCCAATGCTCCTTTATACTTATATGCTTTGAAAACTGCGCCTAACGGTGGCGCTAAGCTGGAAGGCGATCATGTTACGGAAGCACGTATGGATTACAGCCCCTTCGATGGCAAGCCTGAGGTTTCTATGGCTATGGACGTTGCCGGCTCTCGCCTGTGGAAGAAAATGACGGGCGATAACGTAGGTAAATATGTTGCGGTTGTATTGGATGATAAAGTTTATTCTGCGCCTTTAGTAAATGGCGAAATAGCCGGTGGCAACACCTCTATCAGTGGTAGCTTTACCGTTGAAGAGGCAACTGACCTTGCCAACATCCTGAAATCTGGTAAACTGCCTGCTCCTGCACACATCGTTCAGGAACAAGTGGTAGGGCCTACACTGGGTGCTGAATCTATCGCAGCAGGTATGAACTCGCTGATCATCTCTTTCATAGTGATCTTCGTATTAATGTTGCTGTACTTCAATACTGCGGGTTGGGTGGCTAACATTGCGCTTACCTTAAACGTATTATTTACTATTGGTATATTGTCGGCATTGCACGCTACATTAACCATGCCCGGTATAGCAGGTCTGGTACTAGGTATAGGTATGGCGGTGGATACCAACGTTATCATATTCGAACGTATTAAAGAAGAACTTGCTGCGGGCAAAAGTTACGCCCAGGCGGTAGCCGATGGTTATAAACGTTCTTACGCACCCGTGCTCGATGGCCACGTTACTACTTTATTAACTGCCGTTATCCTGTTCATATTTGGTCTTGGCCCTGTACTTGGTTTCGCTACTACGCAGATCATCAGTATCCTGCTGTCTTTGTTCTGCGGTATTCTTGTTTCTCGCCTGGTGACCGATATATATATGAGGCGCGAACGCCACTTCAACTATTTTACAGGTATCTCTAAGAAAATATTCCGCAAGGCACATTTTCACTTCATCGAATTCCGTAAGATTACCTATATCATTTCAATAGTCGTATTGTTTTTAGGTATTGGTTCGTTCTTCAATGGGTTCGATTATGGTGTTGAATTTTCAGGCGGTCGTAGCTATACTGTTAAGTTCGATAAAGAACATAAGGTTGCTGAAGTACGCGAAAAACTGAGGAGCCATTTGGGTAATGAATATCCTGTAGTTAAAACTATAGGTACCGATAACCACCTGAACATCACTACAGGCTACCTGATAGAAAAACCGGGACAGGAAGTTGAAGCACAGGTACAGGATAAGCTGTATGAAGGTTTGAAAACAGAAGGTTTGATACCTGCTACCGCAACTCCGCAAGATTTCCAGACCAAATATCTGCAAAGCTCGCAAACAGTATTGCCAACAATATCTGATGACCTGAAAGCAGGTGCGGTAAAAGCAACTATCTTTTCTTTAATAGCAATATTCATATACATACTGTTACGTTTCCGCAAATGGCAATATTCTGTTGGTACTATCGTTGCCTTGTTGCACGACGTTTGCATAACACTGGCAGTGTTCTCGTTCCTGAAGGGCCGTGTACCATTCGCGCTTGAAATAGATCAGCACTTCATTGCAGCCGTGCTAACCGTCATAGGTTTCTCTATGAACGATACCGTTATCGTATTCGACCGTGTGCGTGAATACTTCCGCAAGTCGCCTAACGAGGACAAGAAAAGCGTTATTAACCGCGCTGTAAACGATACGCTAAGCCGTACTATCATGACGTCGCTTACTGTGTTCCTTACTATTCTTATTCTGTTCATATTTGGTGGTGAAGTAACACGCGGCTTCGCATTCGCAATGCTGATAGGTGTTATCACCGGTACTTACTCTTCTATTTTCGTTGCCGCTCCTATACTTGTCGATCTCGATAAGAAAGATGGCCTGAAACAAGAAGTGGACCGCGATGCACGTATAGAAGAATTGAAAAAATTGGCATAACTGCCATCAAAAAGTTATATAGCAACTGCCCGCAATTTGCGGGCAGTTTTATTTTATATTCCCGCGCTAAGCACTTAATTATCAAATTAAGGCTAATTCTATTGGTACGGGATTTTTATATACCTTAACACGTACATTTGTAAGGCATTATGATAAAGAATTTTTTCATCCACCTGGGACGCATATCCATCATGTTGGGTGGAGCCATGAAAAGGCCCGAAAATGCAAAGGTTTACTGGAAGGAATTTATGGAGCAGTGTAACGATATCGGCATACGTTCGCTGCCTATTGTTATAGTTATATCCTTCTTTCTGGGTGCAGTACTTACTATACAAACTGCCTATCAGCTGGTAAGCCCGCTGGTACCCAAACCTGTTGTAGCAGGCATTATACGCGATTCGGCTATACTTGAGCTTTCGCCTACCGTAATATGTATTGTGCTGGCAGGCGTGGTGGGTTCGAAAATAGCTTCCGAACTGGGTAATATGCGCGTAAGCGAGCAGATCGATGCGCTGGAAATAATGGGCATTAACACCCGCACTTACCTGGTATTACCCAAAATTGTAGCTGCAATGCTTATGGTACCCGCCCTTATTATACTTTCTATTGCCATTACAATATGGGGTGGTTATGTAGCAGGTATGTTCTCAAGTATTCTTACGCAAGAGCAATTTCACCAGGGGCTTACACAGGGCTTTGTGCCTTACAACCTGTTTTTTGCCATTGTGAAGGCATTCGCCTTCTCGCTTATTATTTCTATTATACCGGCTTATTATGGTTATTATGTAGAAGGCGGTGCGCTTGAAATAGGCCGTGCATCTACTACCTCTGTAGTTGTTAGCTGTATCCTCATCCTGCTTACCGATTATATACTTTCAGCATTGCTGCTATAATGTTTACAATATCTATAAAACGATAAAGCCACCCTTTTGGGGTGGCTTTATCGTTTTATCACTAAGCAGTAATTATTTACCTACTGCAAACATTGAAGATGTTTGTCCTGAAGTACCTTTTACTACCAGCATATAGTTGCCGGCAACCATATCGGCTATATCAATGCTAGTTGTATAGTTTTTCATAGCTGGTACGGTAAGCTGTTTAACTATGCGGCCCTGCATATCATAGATAGCAACTGTAAACGGCTGTGCATTATCCCAAACCATATTAATGTTCAGTTCAGCAACAGCAGGGTTAGGATATACTTCTAAGTTACCCTGTGCCTTCGCTACACCCGCTACGCTATTTGTATAGCTTTCATAATATACCAATTGTTTAACGGCGCCTACTGCATATTCCCAAAAGCCACCTGTATTCCATGTTTGGCCATCGTACGATGAAACAAGCGCATTACTGTTAAAGCCATAGTTTATCTTGCCCATGTTTTTCCAGTTAGCGCCATCCCAGCTTTGGTTTACAACAGTAGTTATATTGTTATTGGCATCTAAAGTATATTCAGTTCTGTCACTGTTGTCCCAGGTGCCGGTCCATGTTTGGCCCACACTGGTAACGGAAGTGCCCGCAAACGTGTACATGTTTTTAAAGTTGTCTTGCCAGGCGCCGCCGCTCCATACTTGGTAAAGCTTAGTATCCGGATTGCTGTTGGTACCGGTATAAATGTAAGTTGTCTTATTACTATTTACCCAGGCACCACCACTCCAGTTTTGTTGTATTTGTGTTTCAACCCTGCCACTGTTGTAGGTGTAAATGTTTTTATAATTATTGTCCCACGCGCTGCCATTCCATGTTTGGCGTGTGCTTTCCATTATCTGGTTATTGCTGTTGTAGGTATTTACACTTTTATAAGTATTATCCCACGAAGCACCGTTCCACGATTGGTCTACGGCTTCGGTGTTGTTGTTATTACCATCGTAAGTATTAGTGGTTTTATTGCTATTATCCCAGCTGCTGGTACCGCTGTTCCAGTTTTGCGTTGTAACGGTAAGCATATTGTGTTTCGTGTCGTAGGTAGAAATTGTCTGGCTTGTTTTGTCGTAGCTGCTGGTGCCATTGTTGTAGTTGTAGCCTGTTTGCACATCAGGCTTTAGCACAGGCGCCTGGTAAAATATTAATGTGTTAACGTTGATGGGTATAATACCACCACGTATGCCCGTGTACGATAAGCCAATAGAATCGTCCGGCAGAAACTGTGCGCCATCGTAGCGGTAAGTAGGTATGCCTGCAATACGATACAGCGTAGCGGTTGTTTTGCCATCAGTGCCGGTTGGTGTTGTTGGCATTATCGGGTGCGTTTGCAGCAATCCCTCTTGTGCTTCTGCACTCATCCCTGTAGCAGCCAGTGCTGCAATTAGTAGTATTTGTTTTCTCATTGTTGATTGGTTTTTATGATTAAAAATTATATAATGTAATATTCAGATATATCAATGTAGCTACAACAGTTAAACCTCTAATGGCGTATATTTGGTGTCATAAATTCTAAACAATTATGTCTCAGCCAGATAGCAATTTTACATTCAATGAAGCAGCATCCCAGTTTCAACTTACGGTTGAGGGCCATACCGCTTTTATCGAATTCAGCCGCACCGGCGATATCATCATTCTGCCGCATACCGAAGTACCTGCCGCCCTCGAGGGCCGCGGTGTAGGCAAGCAACTGGTTGAGCAGACACTTACATACATCGAACAGCAGGGTTGGAAGGTAGTGCCCCTTTGCCCCTTTGTAAAAGCATACATACAGCGCCACCCCGAGTGGGAAAGAATTGTACTGAAGAAGGGCTAGGCGATTCCCCAATACAACTCTTTCATAATCTAAACGCTCTCTGTTTGCATATACGTGAGCCGGGCGCGCATGGCCGTTTCAGGCCATAAGGCTGTTATGCTTCCTATGTGCTAAGGTCGTACCTTATAACGGCCCGCCTATGCGTAGTTCTACGCAATTTTTTTATTTGGTTGGAATTTTTTTTTGCAGCCGGAGCCTAGCGCACTGTATAATAGTATTTATACTCGGTGGCCTTATTGCTTTGCCTGTTGAAAGGCAGGCCATCGGCAGTATAGCGATATATATAGCTGGTAGTGCTGTTCTCATCCCTTACCGCGGTGGTGAGTATATTATTGGTGCCCAAAGTGCCTATGCCCATATAGTAGAGTATGGCGGGCAGGGTAGTGTATGGGTTGGGCTTGTTATCGTAAGTGTACAGGTATTCAACCATGCTCTGGGGGTTGCCGGCGGTGGTTACCTTCATCGTTGCCGGGTTCAGCGTGCCGGGCGTAGTGTAGGTGTACACGCGCGCCATGTTTTCTTCGGGGCGGTATTTATTTACCACATCCTCTTTCACCAGGCGGTTGTAGGTATCGTAGCTATAGGTGCTTACGGTATTCAGCCTGTCCGTTAGTATATAAGTCCGCTTGCTGATGTTGCCATTGTTATCGTATTCAAAATGGTACACTGTCGATGCATAGCCATCTATCACATCGCCAGGCTCTTTGTACCCTTCCGCTTTGGCGATGCGGCCAAAGGCATCTTTAGTATATATATTGGTAAAGGCTTGCAACTGCGCACCCGGTGCCAGGCGCGCCGCAAACAGCAGGTTGCCCGCTGCATCAACCGATATAGTATCCTCCATCAGCTCCTGCCGGTAGGTAGTATCGAAATACGTAGTCTTGTTCAGGTAGGCAACAGGCTTATTGGCCGCCGGTGGTGCTATTGTTTTGTCTTCTTTTTTACAGGCGGCAAAGGCAATGGTAAGCAGTAATAGTGTGGATATACGGTTCATAGCGGTTGTGTTTTTTGCAATAGCAATGTACAAAACTATACACCCACCCCCAACCATACAATTGTCATTTCTGTTCACTGATTAGTTTTTGCAGCCACCTCGATTGCTACTATTGACCGTCCCTTGCGTCGCACTCTTCAAGGTAGGGAAGTCTACTCTAATTGACATGAGCCATTTGTTTAAGTCAGTTGTTATGTATACATTTGTTACTTATAGTCTACACATAGATGCTGAAGAAAACACTAAACTCTTTATTAAGTGAGTACGAAATTGATGCAATTGAAAAAGAAGTTGTTCTATCCTTTCTTAAAAAGAATAAGGTTGAATATACTCGTAGTTCTTTGTTATCAAAATATTTTGCTGATTACTCCTTTAACGAAATTCTTAGTGAAAAAATAAATAGCTTAAAAATTGGTACTATAAAGGATTTGGAGAATGTACTAGAATTACTGATTCCAGAAATAGATAGAAAATTAAATGGTGCATTTTTTACACCTAATTACGTCGTCGATTTCATTATCAAAGAAGTCCAACCAAAAGAGGATAGCAAATGTTTGGACCCAAGTTGTGGTTGTGGTGCCTTTTTAGTTGGACTTGTTGACTATTTTAAAACGAACTTTAAGAAAAAGGTCGTTGATATTGTTCGCGAAAATATATTTGGTGCGGATATACTTCCTTATAACATACATAGAACAAAACTTGTATTATGCGTATATGGCTTATTGCATAATGAAATTGTTGATGAATCGGATTTCAATTTGTATTGTCACGACAGTTTACGTGCAACTTGGAATATGCAATTTGATATAATTGTTGGAAATCCACCTTACGTAAAATTTCAAGATTTATCTACATTGGATAGAGAGTACATGTTGCAAAATTGGCAAACAACACAGAGTGGTACTTATAATCTATACTTTGCTTTTTTTGAGTTAGGATACAAGCTGTTAACCTCAAATGGTTGTTTGGGTTACATAACGCCTAATAACTATTTTACATCACTGTCGGGCGAAGACATACGTAAATATTTCAATCAGAAACGGTGTGTTAACAAGATAATAGACTTCAATCACCAAAGAGTGTTCGATGCACAAACTTATACAGCGATCACATTCATTGGTAAAAAAGAAAAGAATATAATTCTTTTTGCGCGAACCGATGATGCCACTTCGCCAGAAGAATTTTTAAACAAAAATATAGATTATTCTTCTAATCAATTAGATGAACTCAATTATAAAAAATGGCGCTTGTTAAAAAACGATGAACAGAATAATATTCGACAGATAGAAACAATAGGGCAACCAATTGGTGATATCTTTGATATAGCAGTCGGAATAGCTACGTTGAAAGATGATGTTTATTTTATCAATGCGGAAAATAGCGAAAAAGATTACTACTTGAAGACAACTCATAATGGCTGCTTTAAGATTGAAAAAGAAGCTACTCGTGAGGTCTATAAAATTTCTGATTTTAAACATCAGGATGAACTTATTAATAATCATCGGAGAATAATCTTTCCTTATTTTTTTAATAAAAAATCACCACAACTTTATTCCGAACTAGAATTTAAACAGCGATTTCCTGAATGTTATAAATATTTATTATCAGAAAGAGATACACTTTTAGCTAGAGATAAAGGCAAGACTAAAATGGAACCTTTTTTTGCTTGGGGACGTACTCAAGGGTTGTCAAAACGCGGAGTTCGATTGCTGACTCCAACTTTTAGCAAGGCGCCTAGATTTTTACTAGTAGAAAATGAAGAGTCCTACTTTACAAATGGTTATGGAATTTTTTTTAGACCTGTTAAAACATCCGAATTATTTAGTGAAGAGATTCCAATAGCTAATCAAAAAAACATAGATGTAGTGCAAAAAATCCTTAACTCATTTGTTATGCAATATTATATTTCGATTACGAGTGTGGCAATTGAAGGAGGGTATCCCTGCTATCAAAAAAATTTCATAGAAAAGTTTACTATCCCTGACTTTTCGCAAATCGAAATTGATAGTATTCGAAAATTATCAAAACAAGAACTAGATGACTTCCTAATTGCGAGGTATCATCTGAAAGTATTTGCTGGAAACCTAGTTCTGTAAATAGCCATTAAATCGGCAACAAAATTGGACAAGGATAGGGGTTCTATTGTTGCTTGAGACGTACTTGGGATTATTCCGTCAGAAATTAAATCAGCAGTCGTATCATATATTTTAGGAATTGTTTTACTAAAGTCAACAACTATTAATGCCACGCGTTCATACTTGTAGTGATCTGTCAGTGCGTCGCTTCTATTATTCAATGCTTGGAAGGCTAATATATACTTTTCGACATGATTCGCCGGTCTGAAGGCTATTTGATTTCTGCTTGCGGCATTTGAATCATACTCATTTGTGGCTATCATATATACCTCACCTAGCACCATTTGTGGAAATCTTAAGTGCAAATTTAAAGGCTCCGCAAAGGTTCTTTCATATAGTGTGTCGAAGTTTTTTGCGATACTGTTTAATTGGCTTCTAATATTGATTGCAATCGTACTTTCAGTTAATGCATTACCATAACGATCATTATGATTATTTAGGTAAGTTGGAAAATTTAAAGTTGTAGCACTTGGAGCAACATTATTCGGTATGATTGAGACATCTTGATTTTTACATTTCAAATATCCAGCTAACTTGAGTTCTGAATCAATTAGGTTTATTGGCCCACTTGGTAAAGTATTGTTATTTGCTCTTACTAATGAATAAAGGTTTGGATTTATCAAGCTTGGATGCACACCTGCTTGATAAAACAATGTTTTTACTACATCATGAATTAATTTTATAGGTATGGAAGTACGGATATAGTTTGTGTTACTTCCACTGGATAAAATTGCATTTTCGATGCCTGTCTTAATTGTATTTAATGCGTTTTGGATGTTAATGCACGTGAATGCAGGGCCGGTATGATTAGGAATTAAATTCGACATCGTTAAAAAAGTTTGTTAATGTAGATCCTAATGCTTTCGCAATTTTTTCAATATTTACTATTGAAACATTTCGCTGTCCGTTTTCTATACTAGCTATATAGCTTCTATCGAGATCAGAAGCATAAGCCAAGTCTTTCTGAGACATATTTGCCTCTTCACGCAGCTCTTTAATACGAATACCTATTTTTATCTTAACATCCACAAGCAAATATGTAAAAGTGTGGACTATAAATCAAAGACTATAAGTAACATTTTGCATTTTTCTATTTAGTGATGTTTGTAGTATGTTTGCTATAATAATTGTTACAATTATAGTTTTAGAATGAACACAAGTAATTCATTAGAAAGTTGTCAAGGAATTGTGTATGTCCTTAGCAACCCTGCCATGCCCGGTTTCGTGAAAATTGGTATTACCGATCACAAAGATGTTAAACAACGAATGGCGCAGCTCTACACTACGGGCGTGCCCTTACCCTTTAAATGTGAGTATGCTGCTACCGTGCGTAATACAGCAATGATAGAGCGAGCATTTCACACTGCTTTCGGTCCAAATCGGCCTAACCCGCGGCGTGAGTTTTTTGAAATTGATCCTGGACAAGCTATAGCTATTATTAAACTGTTGGAGATAGAGAATGTAACGCCACAAGTAGAACGTGAAGCTGAGGTAATAGATCATGTAGAGCGCGAAGCAGGTGAAGCTTATGCTGCCAAAAAACGTCCGCGTATGAATTTTCAGCAGATGGGAATACCTTTAGGTGCAGAATTGGTCTCAAATAATAATGGTGAAACCGTAATTGTAAAGTCAGACAGGACTGTAGAGTTTCGTGGTAACGAAACGAGTATTACAAATGCAACCCGTGTTATTTTAGGTAATAGTTACAATGTTGCTCCAAGTCCGTACTGGACATACAATGGACGAAAACTCAAAGACATATACGATGAAACTTATTCAAGAGAAGACTAGTTTTATTAATTATTGCGTATATTTGCTATAATAAATCTATCGCAATAAATAGATTTTATTATTTAAATATGTTGTTCATATTTGTTCAATACTAGAAAATGGGTCGTGCTACATTTACTCCCTACAATCCGCAACAGGCCGCTGTTACAGCACCCAAATGCAGCACAGTAATTTTTTTTATTTTTTATTTTTTTCAACAAAAATGAACAACACATACAGTAATTTATATGTGTTGGCGGTGGTAGTATAGTTCTTTAAAAGGCGGCGCAAAAAATAAGGCCCCTCATTTGTCATGAGAGGCCCTGGTATCGGTTAAGTGCCCTTGCGGGCGGCTGCTAGTAGCGGTACAGGTCGGTCTTGTAAGGGCCATCCTTAGGTATGCCCAGGTAAGCGGCCTGTGCGTCGGTCAGCTCATCAAGCACTACACCTATCTTGGCCAGGTGCAGGCGGGCTACCTTCTCATCCAGGTGCTTAGGCAGTACATACACCTTGTTCTCGTAGCTGGCGTGGTTGGTCCACAGCTCTATCTGTGCCAGGGTCTGGTTGCTGAAGCTGTTACTCATCACAAACGATGGGTGGCCCGTAGCGCAACCCAGGTTCACCAGGCGGCCTTCAGCCAGTACTATCACCTCTTTGCCATCTATGTTGTACAGGTCAACCTGCGGCTTGATGGTATCCTTGGTAGTACCGTAAGCCTTGTTCAGCCAGGCCATGTCTATCTCTATGTCGAAGTGGCCTATGTTGCATACAATGGCCTTGTCCTTCATCAGGCGGAAGTGCTTCTCGGTAATGAGGTCGCGGCAGCCCGATGCGGTAACGATGATGTCAGCTTCCTTCACGGCGTCTTCCATCTTCTTCACCTCGAAGCCATCCATGGCAGCCTGTAGTGCGCAGATAGGGTCTATCTCCGTCACTATCACACGGGCACCGGCACCACGCAGGCTCTCGGCGCTGCCCTTACCTACGTCGCCATAGCCACCTACTACGGCTACCTTGCCGGCCATCATCACATCGGTAGCACGGCGTATAGCATCTACCAGGCTCTCTTTGCAACCATACTTGTTGTCGAACTTGCTCTTGGTAACACTGTCGTTCACGTTGATAGCAGGCATAGGCAATGTGCCCTTCTGCATACGCTCGTACAGGCGGTGTACGCCGGTAGTAGTCTCTTCACTCAGCCCTTTGATGTGCTGTACCAGCTCGGTGTACTCATCCAGCACGATGTTGGTAAGGTCGCCACCATCATCCAGTATCATGTTCAGCGGGCGGTCTTCACCACCGAAGAACAGGGTCTGCTCAATGCACCAGTCAGCTTCAGCCTGCGTTTGGCCCTTCCAGGCAAACACGCCAATACCAGCAGCAGCTATAGCAGCGGCAGCGTGGTCTTGTGTGGAGAAGATGTTGCAAGAGCTCCAGCGTACTTCAGCACCCAGTTCTACCAGGGTCTCTATCAGTACGGCTGTTTGTATGGTCATGTGCAGGCAACCTGCTATGCGTGCTCCTTTCAGGGGCTTCTGTGCGCCGTATTCGGCACGTATAGCCATTAGTCCGGGCATTTCGGCCTCAGCCAGTTTGATCTCTTTACGGCCCCATTCAGCCAGGCTTATGTCCTTTACTTTGTAGGGCATCTTGAAGTCTATCTGCGAACGCGTCATTGTACTCATGTCGTATATAGTTCTATTGTGTTTTGAAGAAGTGCAAAGGTAGTGAATTCCCCTAATATGAAAGGGGTTTCAGCCTATAGTTGTTTGAGGTACTGGCGGGTCTTATCGGCCAGTGGTTCACTCACGGCTACCAGCGGCAGGCGCAGCTTATTAGGGCATATACCCATCTCGTTCAGCACAAACTTGACACCTGCCGGGTTGCCTTCTACGAATAGCAGATCGATGCCGGGTAGTAGCTTGTAGTGCAGCTTACGGGCAGTTGTAAAGTCGCCTTGAAGTGCGCTGTTCACCATATCGGTAAAGTCCTTGGTGTAGCAGTTGGCAGCAACCGATATGACACCTTCCATACCTATGGCCACTTGTGGCAGTATCAGGTTGTCATCGCCGGATAGTACAGCAAAGTGTGCTGGCTTGCCTTGTACCAGTTCCATACATTGCGCCAGGTTGCCACTTGCCTCTTTGATGGCTACTATGTTCCTGAACTCGTTAGCCAGCTTCAGCGCAGTAGCGGGTAGTATGTTGGTAACTGTACGGCCCGGTACATTGTATAGTATGATAGGCTTTGTAGTAGCCTGTGCTATTGCTTTGAAGTGTTGATACACGCCTTCCTGGGTAGGCTTGTTGTAGTAGGGTGCAACGCTAAGTATACCTGCCACCTTATCGAGCGGGTAGGTATGTAGCTGGTGTATAACCTCGGCAGTGTTGTTGCCGCCTATGCCGCATACAACAGGTACACGGCCATTGCAATGACTGATGATATAGTCGAGCACGGCAAGCTTCTCTTCGGCAGTAAGGGTAGGGGTTTCGGCAGTAGTGCCTAATGCCACCAGGTAGTTCACGCCATTGTCTATAACATGATCTATAAGTTTGGTTAATGAAGCATAGTCAACACTTCCATCTTGCTGAAAGGGTGTTACCAATGCTACACCTGTACCTGAAAATTGATGCGCCATTATTGCGTCTATGTAATAGTTGTTATGTAGTAATGATTATGCTTCTTCAACCTCATCGAAGAAACCCATCTTCGAGAACTTCTCAATGCGTTCTTCTATGCGTGTATCAGGTGTTTTCTTCGAAAGTTCGGCTAATGTCTTTACCAGGTACGCTTTTAGCGTAGTAGCCATTTCTTCAGGGTTGGCATGTGCGCCCCCCAAAGGTTCAGGCAGTACACCATCAACCAGGCCAAAGCCACTCATATCGGTAGAGGTAAGCTTCAGTTGCTCTGCTGCCTGTTCTTTAAAGTTCCAGCTGCGCCATAGTATAGATGAACATGAATCAGGAGAGATAACCGTGTACCATGTATTCTCCAGCATTACCACGCGGTCGCCAATGCCTATACCTAATGCACCGCCCGATGCGCCTTCACCAATTATAACACAGATAACAGGCACTTTAAGGTTGGTCATTTCGAACAAGTTGCGTGCAATGGCTTCACCCTGTCCGCGTTCTTCAGCTTCAAGGCCGGGATATGCACCGGGAGTATCTATCAATGTAATTATCGGGCGGTTGAATTTCTCAGCCATCTTCATAAGGCGCAGTGCCTTGCGATAGCCTTCAGGGTTGGCCATACCGAAATTGCGCATCTGGCGCATTTTGGTATTAATGCCTTTCTGTTGTCCCATTACCATTACAGGCATGCCATCCAGCTCGGCCATGCCACCTACCATTGCTTTGTCGTCGTTCACCTGGCGGTCGCCATACAATTCGGTAAAGTTGCTGAACATCTTCTCTATATAATAGAGTGTATATGGGCGTTCCGGGTGGCGGCTTAATTGTACTCTTTGCCAGGGAGTAAGGTGTGTGTATATGCGGGTACGTGTTTCTGCAATAGAGGCTTCCAGTTCATTTATCGTCTTGCTGACATCCACATTATTCTTAGCCGACATTTCTTTCAGCTTATTGAGCTGGGAGTAAAGATCTTCAAGTGGTTTTTCAAAATCCAGGAACTGCATATATTTCGTTTAGGAGTACAAAAGTAAGGTTTGCGGGCTAAAACGGGTATTTATGATGTATTGTGTTGATATATAGCTAATCATAAAGCGATTAGACACTGAAAAGCAATTCGAAATTTTTTAAAAGAAGATTTGCAGAATTGAAAAATTTGCCTTTATCTTTGCAACCCCAACCAAACAATGGATCGGTAGTTCAGTTGGTTAGAATGCCGCCCTGTCACGGCGGAGGTCGCGGGTTCGAGTCCCGTCCGGTCCGCAAAAAGCCTGCAAATCCCGCAGGCTTTTTTGTTTAATATAAACCTATTTATTGCGTATACCACTGCCAATTATTTTGCCGGCTTGCAGCATTTCCATTTTAATTGTTCCACTCTCTGTATTGATAAATCGTAGCACTCCATTCGCGCCTCCCAACATCATACCCTGAAACTCATTTGGACTAACAGGGAAAAATCTCATGTCATATTTTATTTTAGTTGTATTGTAGATCAGGTGGCCGTCTATATATGAAATAACATACGCATCACTTTTATCTGTGCTATCGAAATATGTGCCTGCATACTTTTCTAAATCAACTTGTGGCATTGATATTTTTTTTCTGTAGGTCAGCTCAATTGTATCGTTATCCAGTATCTGGGTGATGTTATCAAAAGGAAAGACTCCCAACTTGAAATTTTCAAGGATAATGATCGTTCTGTCTTTGATTGCATTGCAGTAGATAAAGGATATATACCCGTCCCAACTTCCGGTATGCCCAAACGAGAATTTACCTTTGCCTTTGGATACATCGAAGCCGAAACCATATGCGATATCTTTACCTGCAGATGTTTTTGTTACTTCGATCATTTCATCGAACTCATTTTGTGTAAACAGCGTATTGTTCTTTAATGCAGTTACCCATTTATACATGTCTTCAACAGTTGAGTTTATTTTAGCACTTCCTACAATGCCATCCAGGTAATAAACGCTGCTATCATTGTAGCCGGGATGCTCTGATGTGACTTTATTAAATGAGTTTTTAGCCCAGACATAGCCTGTTGCATAGTTTTTAATGTTTTTAGGTTTCTCACGCCTGTTATAAACAAATGTGTTGTTCATTTT
>CBFGNI010000029.1:0-19591 GCA_965650105.1 uncultured bacterium
AAGAGTTCAATAATAATCATATTAATAAACAACGCCCCGCATCCGCGGGGCGTTGGCGTACAAGCATATTTCATTGTTTTGTATTCCACACGCTTTGCACTACTTTGCGGAAGAATTAAATACTATGCAACGCGATACCGCCATATTTGAACTGATACAAGAAGAATTGAAACGCCAACGCAGGGGCCTTGAATTAATAGCTTCTGAAAATTTTACCAGTATGCAGGTAATGCAGGCTATGGGAAATGTAATGACCAATAAATATGCTGAAGGTTATCCCGGCCGCAGGTATTATGGTGGCTGTGAGGTAGTAGATAAAAGCGAACAATTAGCTATAGACAGGGCTAAAGAAGTATTTGGTGTTACCTATGCCAACGTACAGCCGCATAGCGGCGCACAGGCAAATGCCTCTGTGATGCTGGCATGCCTGCAACCGGGTGATACGATACTGGGGCTTGACCTGAGTATGGGTGGGCACCTGACACATGGCTCGCCGGTGAATTTCTCAGGTAAGCTATATAATGCAGTACATTATGGTGTTACTAAAGAAGAGGGAAGGGTTGATTACGACCACCTTGAAAAACAGGCGCTGGAACATAAACCCAAAATGATCATCTGCGGGGCTTCGGCTTACAGCCGCGATTGGGATTATGCACGTATCCGTGCGGTTGCAGATAAAATTGGCGCATTGGTGTTGGCTGATATTGCACACCCCGCGGGCCTTATTGCCAAAGGCCATCTAAGCAGCCCTTTCGATCATTGTCATTTTGTAACTACAACTACGCATAAAACACTTCGTGGTCCACGTGGTGGTTTGATACTAATGAAGAATGACTTTGAAAACCCCTGGGGACAAAAAGGCCCCAAAGGTGATGTGCGTATGATGAGCCAACTGATAGACCTTGCGGTTTTTCCTGGCACACAAGGTGGCCCGCTGGAACATGTTATAGCAGCTAAGGCAGTATCCTTCTTCGAAATACTGCAGGATGAGTATGGTGCATATACAAAACAGGTTATTAAAAATGCGCAGGCACTATCTACTACCTTTTTGGAGAAAGGTTACAATATCGTTTCAGGTGGCACGGATAATCACCTGTTGCTGATAGACCTGCGTAACAAAAACATAAGTGGTAAGAAAGCTGAAAATACACTGGTACAGGCCGATATTACGCTGAACAAAAATATGGTTCCATTCGATGATAAATCACCCTTTGTTACTTCAGGTATCAGGGTAGGTGTGCCGGCAATCACTACGCGTGGTTTAAAAGAACAAGATATGGCACAAGTGGCCACCTGGCTGGATAAAGTATTGATGGCTCCGGATAATGCTGATATTATCAATAATGTACGTAATGAAGTAAATGAATTCATGACACAGTTTCCGCTATATCCAGAGTGGTAATCAGTTAATAACATATTTTAAGCCATCCTGTTCAATAAACTTTAACAGGGTGGCTTTTTGATTTTTTAGTATAATGCATACATGATGCTATGTATTATAAGTGCAGGCATCATTTTTAGATAAGAGACATTACATATATGACTAGAAAAACACTTTCATTCCTTGGTATTCTATTGGTTTTGATATGTATGGTGCATGAAGATGCATCGGCCCAGAGACGTAGAAAAAAAGCCGTGGTGAAAAAAGTGAGTATTTATGATGTAGATACACTCACTAGCCCCATACCCCGTAACCGGATTTATATACATGATAAAATAGATCGGGAGCAAAAAAGGGCAGATGTATCAGATGGAGAAATAGATCAGGCAATATATTATTCTGAAGATACAAATGCCAGCCTGGCATTGACGAAAGCTATTCTGAAAGATGTGGACCATCTTCAGGTAATGATAGAAAACTTACCGCAAAACGGTAAGGATCCGGTAACAGAGAACCAGGAAAAAATCCGTTGTCTTACTGCGATATGGGAAACATTGCGGGATTATAATAACGACCATAGGGTAGATCCATATTATTACAGGAAGCTTATTAATAACCTGCGTGAATTGATTATCGCACGGCAGGAGGGTAGGTCGCAGGCATTTGTAATTGCTAACCCAAGCATGCAAACCTTAAATAATGTAAAAAACCTATTTGAAAGCAATTCACCCGAACGTGCCACTATCTATACAGAAATGGGGAAACGTGAACCACGGATAATGATAAGAAGGCTGAGCGAATATGCTAATGATCCTTTTGCTGACGATATAATAGCTTCAGCAGCCAAAGTGGTTCCTAACGAGGTGTTCAACTTTGCTTCATCAACTAATTATATACTTAGTGGTGCAGTACGGCGCAGTAAAGACCCCCTGGTACAAACCATAGTACGAATATCGCAACAATCAAGATCGCCGTTAAGGGCTATGCCTTTCCTCACTGATATATATAATAATAAGAAAACGATAGAAGAGATAGATAAAATAACCGCTAACGAAGATCTTTTTTACCAGGAGTTGGTGAGATTGAAAATAGAGAACGATGCACTGGGGGAAGACACATATACCGATGAGCTAAGATACCGTGGCCTGAAGTATGTGCGGGAAATGAATGACCTGCACGAATCGCCCGATGCGGTAAGATTTAAATGCATAGACGGTTTCCCGCCCGAATCGCTGTATTACATTATGGTACATGGGCAAGATGAGATATACACGAGTAGCTTTCTGGGTACTTTTAAACGAATGATGGAAAGGATGGCACCTAGAAAAGGTGACGAGTTTCTGGATACGCTTCATCACGATCGTTTTCGCACATTTATACGCATGTGCGCCGGCTACAATACATTAAATACGTTTCTTGCCAGCATGGATGAGGGTAAGCGCACCGAACTAATGACCAGTTTTATTGCCGGGCTTGAAAAAGGTAAAGAAGATGATCTGGAAGATGCCGTAGATGTAGCGGATGCATTTGGTAGTATTACCGATCCTGAACTTTCTAAATTTTTACAGAATAAAGTAAAAGAAAATTATGAGCGCTCTTATAAAGAGCGAAGCAAAAAAGGTCTGATAATTTATGGCTTATTATCTACTCTTTTCGAAGGTTTAACAGCTACTGAGTCGGACGAAAGCATACAGAAACAATCTTCAATGCTCGATCTGCCACCTATCAACCTGGTGCAATATAAAAACCTGGTGAACGATAGTGGTATAGTGTATCAGCAGTTCTTTTTCTATGGCGATGAAGATGGTAAATCATCGTACGCCAGTTTCCTGGGCAATTTTAAAGATGGCAAATGGAAAGTGAATACCAGCAAATACTGGGCAACAATAAGTTCAACATCGGGCAAGCCGGTAGTCATATACGCTAACCTGCCACTTAGCGAACCTGAAGATGAAGAAGCACAGAAAGAGTTGTGCAAATACCTTGCTGAAAAAGAAATCCATCCAACCATAATGGTGCACAGAGGGCACAGCTACCACTTGCCGGTAACTATCGATAATCTTCAAAAAGAAACTAAGATAGTAATACTTGGTTCTTGTGGTGGCTATCATAACTTGTCTGTAGTGTTAGATCATTCACCCGATGCGCATATTATATCATCGAAACAAGTTGGTAGTATGAGCGTGAATGAACCTATTATAAAAGCTATTAACGACCAGCTATTGGCTGGTAAGAATATAAACTGGGTTACTACGTGGAAGAGCCTGGATAGCTATTTCGATAGCAAGAAAGCAGGTACTGCCAAGGGCTTGTTTGATGATTATGTACCCCCACATAAAAATCTGGGAGCAATATTTATAAAAGCATATCGCAGGCAGTTCAACACTGACAATGACGAATAATCCTGATAACATAATGCACCTAAGCGAAATATTAACACGCGCCCCAAAAGAGTTTCACAAGAAAGCTACTAAGGCTGAATTTGATACTATTCTGAAAGAACTGGATGTGTTGCAAAACCTGATGTATGCAGAGCGAAAACATAGTTTACTAGTTGTGTTGCAAGGTATGGACGCAAGCGGTAAGGATGGGTTGATAAAAGATGTGTTTTCGATAATGAACCTGCAAGGTGTAAAAGTTCAATCGTTTAAAGTACCAACGGAAGAAGAAGCGGCACATGATTTTTTATGGCGCATACACCTGCACACGCCTGCTAAAGGTATGATACAGGTATTCAACCGATCGCACTACGAAGACATTTTAGTAACAAGGGTACATGGTATTATTGATGATGCTGAGGCAAAGCGCAGAATGGAATCGATAAACGATTTTGAAAAACATTTAGTAGCTAATAATACGCACATACTTAAATTTTACCTGCATGTTTCCGAAGAGGAACAAATAGAACGTATCAATGAGAGAAAGACAATACCTGAAAAAATGTGGAAATATAATGGCAACGATATTAAGGAGATAAAACGCCGCAGCCAGTATATAAAGTATTACGAAGATGTGTTTGCCAACTGTAATTATGTACCCTGGAATATATTACCTGCCGACCAAAACTGGTATAAATCGTACATCGTAGCCCGTACTATAAGAGACACTTTGAAAGGGCTTAACATGCAATATCCGGTTATTTCAAAAAAAGAACAGGCTGAAGAAATAGGCTAACTTCTTACAAAGTCAGCAATATAGCCATTCACAATGCCCGGTTTTTCTAATTGAAGAAAGTGCCCGCACTGAGGTATCATCTTCAGGGTTGCATGGGGAAAAAGTTTTGCGCCCTGCTCTGCAATATTTTTAGTGTTTACAGGGTGTATCAGCCTGTTAGGTATTAATGCGTCTCTTTCTCCAAACAATATAAGTGTTGGTTGCTGTATCTCCTTTATTTTATCATACACAGGTTCATTAAGCATACCCTTCACACTAGCATCTATCATGTTCCTATACAGTTTTATGGGGTAAGCGTGCATGATATCCGTCAATTCGTTGATCATATTCTCGCCCTGCGACGGCTGATGGTAAAAACTGCTGTAAATACTTTTCTTCAGGCTGTTCTCTTCAGTTGAGAAATAGTCGGAAAAACCTATGGCCGATTGGTACATTGTTTTTTCCAGTGGTGTAAATGTTTCAAAACCAGCGGGTGCACATAGTACCAGTTTATTAGCAATATCCGGTTTATTAATTAGCATATACATTGCTATTTGTCCACCCATTGAATGGCCGGCCAGGCAAACATTTTTAAGTTTTAGCTTCTCAATAAGCTCGTATATGCAATTTGCAAAAAAGCTAATGCTGTAAGGATATGCACCACGGTCAGAAAATCCGTTACCGGGCAGGTCTATAGCAATACACCTGAAGGATTGGCTTAACACATCAATATTCTTTCGCCACGATAGTGCGTAGCTAGCCAAGCCATGTATAAACAATATCGTATTGTTACTATTACCACCTTCGTCTATAAAAGCTATGTTACAATCATTACTCAATCTTATATTATGAATAGGATAGGGAGGATTGATAATGTCGATCATGAGGATAAAGGTATTGTTTGTACACCATGCTTGTGCATTATTTTCTACAAGAACATAAGATGTGCTACCACTGATGAATTACAGAAATTTGTACGTGTACATTAAAGATAAATGAGTTAGCTGCATATACATGGTTTTTTTATTCATAGGTTTTTTCTTTAAACAGTGGCACAACTCTTTTAAGTTATTGTGTGTAGCAATGAAGTTTAAAAGCTGGAATTGCAAAGGTTTTTTTTAACAATTTAAAATGCAAATTACCATGTCACAAAATCAAAATCCGCAAAACACAAATCAAAACCAACCAAAGCCAAACCAACAAAATCAAAATCCGCAAGAGCAAACTCAGCGTGAACAAGGTGGCCGTGGTACAGAAAGAGAAGAAGATACTCAAAGAACTTCAACTCAGCAACAAGAACAAGATCGTAACAGGCAGGAACAAAACCCAACAGAAAAAACTACGCAACAAGAGCCGCAAGAACGTAAAGAAAACAATCCGACTCAACGTTAATAACTATGCGTTATGATATAACGCTGGCAATAGAAGTATAAAGCATAACAGCTTTAACCTGACATCGTGAAAATTGTTTTTCAGTTGTGTGTGATTAATGAAACGGGGCGCTATTATTAGTGCCCCGTTATTTTTTTTATTTCACTTGTTCCCACCATTTATCCCCTTGCTGCATATTATTCAGGTCAACTACCTCACCTATCATGGGGTGTATTATGGGCTGGCCTTTTATTGTTGCTTCTTTTGTTACACGTTTTATGGGTTCATCCCATGCGTGGAGCCCCAGCGAAAATTTAGCCCAGTGTACAGGTAGTAATACTTTTGCTCCCAGATCTTTAGCAGCCATTACCACTTCTTCAGGCAGCATGTGTATATATCGCCAGGCTTGGTTGTACTGCCCGTTTTCAAGTATAGCCAAATCGAATGGACCATGTTTTTTACCTATTGTTGCAAAATGTGTATCGTAGCCGGAATCTCCGCCAAGGAATATTTTCATAATAGGCGATGCTAAAACAAATGAAGACCAAATAGTACTATTTCTTTTCAGGCTCCTTCCCGAAAAATGTCTTCCCGGGGTAGTATAAACTACAAATCCATCACCCAGATCTACTTCTTCGTGCCAGTCTCTTTCTGCAATAATATTTGCATCATAACCCCATCGTTCAAGGTGGGCGCCTACTCCCAAACCTGTTACAACTTTTTTTACCTTAGGTTTTAGCTGCACCAGCGTTTCATAGTCCATATGGTCATAGTGGTCGTGCGATATAAATAAGTAATCTATTTCAGGCATATCGGCAGCACTATATGTATTACTGCCTTTAAAGCTTTTTGTACTGAAACTGACAGGCGACGCATGGCCGCTGAATACCGGATCAACTAATATTGTTTTACCATCCAGTTGTATAAAATAAGATGAATGCCCAAACCATACCAATATATTTTTATCGTTGGGTAGTTGTTTCAGGTTTGTTCGGATGGAAGGTATAAGGTCGGTTGGTTTGTTCCTTTTGTTTTTATTGAAGAGAAACTCGCGCATTACTTTGGGCATGCTCGCACCCTCTGTCAGTTGCGGGGTATAGCTTAGGTTATCAAATTGCCCGTTCTTATAGTGCTTCGAATTTTTTATTAACTGTAAGCGTTCGCCGGCAGCAGTTTTGCCAAATACCGGATGGTGTATAAAAACATAAGTTGCCAATACCAGTATCAATACTATTATAATTGCGATGATCATGTTCTTTCGTATTTATTTTTCTTTGCCCATTATGTTCAGCATCTTCAGGAACAGTCTGTCGAAAAGCTTGTCCGATAATATTTTCCTCAGGAACAATATTGGCCTGGCGCCATCGCCGGCAGCATATCTTGTTTTTGGATCACGGGCTTCAATAGCTTTGCTGATAACCTTTGCAATAACTATAGGTTCAGAGCCCATACCACCATCGTAAATTCTGGCCAGCATATTTGCGTGCTTATTTGCCAATACTTTATAAGCGCCATTGTCAGATGTCTTCAGCAGGTTTTTACGTGCTATGTCCGCCCATTCAGTTTTAATAGCGCCGGGTTGTATCACCACCACATCTATACCAAACTGCTTCAGCTCCATACGTATGCTGTCACTCAACCCCTCTACTGCAAATTTAGTGGCGTGGTACCATGCGCCATGTGGCTCACCAAACTTGCCGCCAATAGACGATATATTGATGATCTTGCCAGCGTGTTGTGCACGCATAAATGGTAATACCAGTTGTGTAAGCCGCGCCAGTCCAAATATATTCACTTCAAACTGGTAGCGTGCTTCAGATATAGGTACATCCTCTAATGAGCCATAAGAACCATATCCGGCATTATTTATCAGCACGTCTATTTTACCTTCAGTATCGGTTATCTTCTTCAAGCCTGCTACCATCGAATCTTCTTTGGTAACATCCATTTCAATAAGTTTTATTCCGTAAGCTTCCAGTTCTTTCATCCTATCTATACGTCGTGCAGCTCCATACACTATATGGCCTTTTTCTGCCAGCAATTTTGCCGTTGACATGCCTATGCCTGAAGAAGCACCGGTTATTAATATGACTTGTTTCATTGGTTTTAATTATTTGATTGACTAATCGCTCTATTTCAATTTCAAAAAATATTAAGTTATCATGTCCCACAGCATCTCAAAGGAATCGTTCATAATCTTCTTCTTTTGTGCTGCTGAAAGTTTTGCATTGAGTATGTATTGGCCAACGCCATTAAGATGGCTGGTAAGCAAAGAATTTAGTAATTCAACAGGCATTGGTTTCAGTATTTTTTCCTTAATGCCTTGCCTGAAACTGTCGTGTGCTGATTTACTTTCTTTCTGTATGTCTTCTGGCGCCAGCAACATTAGGTAAGGGGAACTCATGAACTGTTGCAAAAAGCGGAACGCCAGTGTGTTTTCCAGGCTCCAGTTAAGTGCGCTAAGGTAATTTTTCCTATATCGTTCTTTAGGATCGGCTATTGAAGTATCGTTGAAATCAACACAAGCACTTACCTGGCGTTTAATGTGCACATATAGTGCAATGATTAGTTCGTCCTTGGTCTTATAATAGTGAAATAATGTACCATTAGCTACGCCCGCATCTTGTGCTATTTTGCTGGTTGGTGTTCCGTGAAACCCATATTCAACAAAGAGCTTAAGTGCTGCTTCTAATATTTTCTCTTGTTTATCTATCATAAGATTGACTAATCACTCTACAAATGTAGAACTTAATCTGAAAAGCAAATAAAGATTTTTAAAATAACCGATAGATGGATTCTATGAAAGCATTTTTTCTATCTCGATAAATACGTCTGATGCTGGCCTGTTCTCCCAAAGTACCTGGAAAACTTTATCAGCTATTGGAATATCGATGTTGAATGATCTCGAAATAGACTGCATACCGCGCGATGCGTAATAACCTTCAGCCACCATATTCATTTCCAGTTGCGCAGCTTTTACACTATAGCCTTTGCCCACCATTGTACCGAATGTACGGTTGCGGCTATGTAACGAATAGCAGGTAACTAAAAGGTCGCCCAAATAAGAGCTGGTATGGAAGTCTGGCCGATCGTTCGATGGATGAACTTTTTCAAAATGAGCTTCAGAGAAGCGATACATTTCGCGGTAGCAAGCTGTAATATATACGCTCAGGAAGTTATCGCCGTAATCAAGCCCGTGTGCTATACCCGCGCCAATTGCATATATGTTTTTTAGTACCGCTGCAAACTGAGAACCCCAAATATCGTGATTGAAACTTGTAGAAATATAACTGTTTCGGAATGCGGCTGCCGTAGCTTCAGCAATACTATAGTTCAGCCCTGAGAAGGTAAGATAAGAAAGACGCTCAAAAGCCACTTCTTCTGCGTGGCAAGGGCCAGTTATCGATACATAATTCTGCAGATCGAAATGCGGATTGTTAGCCAGGTAATCGTTCAGCAGCAAATTGCTTTCGGGCAGTATACCTTTTATAGCAGAGATGATGATCTTACCTTTCCATAACTCTGCCGGCACCTGCTCTATGATCTGCTGTGCGTATGCCGATGGTACACAAACGAGCAAAGTATCACAGGCATTTACTACAGTTAGCAGATCATCTGTTGGCTGTATGGTCTCTGGCAAAAATCTTACTGAAGTAAGATAGTGTGCATTGTGGTGCCTGTTCTTTAAATGATCTACTGCTTCTTTATTGCGTAGCCACCAATGTATTGAATAGCCATTATCAGTAAGTATTTTAGCTAAAGCTGTACCCCAGCTACCATTACCTATAATACCTATTTGCCCTAGTGTACTCAAATTTTTGTTTGCTTGATAGTGAACGAGATAGTTTTAAGTTAATACTTATTTCTCGTCTGTTTTTGTTTCGAACAATTTCTCTTTATCTGTAATAACAACCTTACTTTTATCTTTAAGCGTGCGTGCAATAGCACCGTAAGGAGCAATAACAACTTCTTCTCCGGCTTTAAGCCCGTCTGTTATCTGAAGGTAAAGGTTATCCTGTATGCCTGTCTTAACATCGCGCAGCGATACTTGTTTCTTTTTTGCATCATACACAAATACCACCTGGCGTATATCATTATTATCAAGACTATTGCTGTTGTTAAGCTTGTTCTTCATGCTATCAGGCCAGTCGCGCGTAGTTACGGCGTTTACAGGTACCGAAAGAATATTGTATTCACGTTTTGTTTGTATTTCAACAGAGGCCGACATACCGGGTTTAAATACAAATTTACCCCTGGCCAGGTTAGCTGCAATATCAGCATAGCTGGAAGGTAATATCAGTATGTGCACAGTATAGTTTGTTACCTGGTCGGTACTGGAAGTTGAAGCTCCGGTAAGTGATGTAAGGTTGTTGCTGGATACGCTTACTTTAGATACTGTACCTATGAACTTCCTGTTGCGGTAAGCATCCGCATCTATCATTGCGGTGTCGCCTATTTTTACTTTTGCTATATCGGTTTCGCTTACATCTACGCGTACTTCAATACGGCTCATGTCGGCAATGGTCAGCATATCTGTACCAGCCATTTGCGCAGTACCTACTACACGCTCGCCAAGTTTAACATTCAGTTGCGATATGATGCCGGATGTTGGGGCGATAATAGTCGTTTTACGAAGATTTTCCCTTGCCTGTGTTAAGCCTGCGGCAGCACCTGCCACATTATATTCACCACCTGAAATGCTTGCACGAGATGCTTCGTAACTAGCCTTTGCGCTTAAATAAGTGGCTTGTGCCTGTTCAAACTCCATGGCAGAAATCACTTTTTCATCAAACAGTTTTTTGTTTCGATTGTAGTTTGCCTGTGCCTGTTCAAACTGTGCTTTGGTTTGAGCTGCCATCTCTTTTGAATTGGTAACACGCGAGCGGCTTTCGGAAACCGTGGCTTCAGCCTGATTCACCATAGAGCTATATATGGCGGGGTTGATGCGTACCAGTAGTTTACCCCTGGCAACACTGTCGCCTTCCTCAATATTCAGCTCTATAATTTCGCCACTTACTTCGGGCGCAATTTTTACTTCTGTTTCAGGGTATATTTTACCACTGGCGGTTACGGTTTCGGTAATAGTGTGTTGTGCGGCTTTCTCTACAGCTACTTTAATACCATCATCACCTTTACTCTTTCCTATTATTATCAGAATAACAAGTAAAGCGACAAATCCACCAATTACCCAATACAGGGTTTTCTTTTTCATTTGGTTGTGTGATTTTACAAACGCAAAAATAAACTATTTCACCTCGCTACCCGCTGTTGCATTTTCCAATGGCGATACAAATATTAGTTTGCCATCTTTATCTTCAGCCATCAGTATCATACCCTGGCTTTCTATACCGCGCATTTTACGCGGCGCAAGGTTGGCTACAACAGTTACCTGCTTACCAATAATATCTTCCGGCTTAAAATGCATGGCAATGCCCGATACAATAGTGCGCTGCTCAGTACCCATATCAACCGAGAGTTTCAGCAATTTGTCTGCCTTTTCTACTTTTTCAGCATGGGTTATTGTGCCTACACGCAAATCGATCCTGGCAAAGTCATCGTATACTATCTCAGCTTTTGCAGCCGGTTGTTCTTTTTCTTCTTTTATTTCTGTTGAAGCTGCAGCGGTTGCCGCTGTGCTTGCTTTCAGGTTGGCATGTAGTTTTTCAACCTGTGCAGTTACCTCAGCGTCTTCTATTTTCCTGAATAATAATTCAGGTGCGCGCAGCGGGTAACCAACATTTAGCAGATTCATTTTTCCTGCGTTCTCCCAATCCAGCATGCGTTCAACTACCTTCATCATATAGCACATTTTCTTTGCTGTAAATGGAAGGAAGGGATTGGCGAATATGGCCAGGTTGGCGCAAAGTTGCAGGCAAATATGCAGGCAGTTATCAATCAGTTTCTGTGCTTCGGGATTTTCTTCCAATTGCTTGGCCACTATCCATGGCTGCTGGTCTTGCATGTACTTATTGCCTTTGCGGGAAAGGTCGATAAGTTCAAACAGCGCATCGCGGAATTTGTAGCCTTCAATATCTGCTTCAATACTTTTTTTAGTATTGGTTATTTCGTTTATCAGCGCACGACCTGCATCGTCCAGCACATCTTCGTGCAGTTTAGGCACTTTACCGCCGCATAACTTGTGCATCAGCACAAATGCACGGTTGATGAAGTTGCCAAATATAGATACCAGTTCGCTATTGGTGCGGTCCTGGAAGTCTTTCCAGGTAAAATCATTGTCCTTGGTTTCAGGCGCGTTGCTGCACAATACATAGCGCAATACATCCTGCTGGTCGGGGAAGTCTTTCAAATATTCATCTATCCAAACTGCCCAGTTGCGCGAGGTGGAAACTTTATCGCCTTCTATATTCAGAAACTCGTTAGCAGGTACATTATCAGGCAAAACATATCCGCCATGCGCCTTCAGCATAGCAGGGAATATGATGCAATGGAAAACGATATTATCCTTACCTATAAAGTGAACCAGCTTGGTGTCCTCCTTCTGCCAGTAATCGCTCCATTGGGGCGTCAGCTCTTTAGTAGCGCTGATATAGCCAATAGGCGCATCGAACCAAACGTAAAGCACTTTTCCTTGTGCATCGGGTAGCGGTACAGGTACGCCCCAGTTGCTATCACGGGTCATGGCGCGGGGTTGCAGGCCATTATCCAGCCAGCTTTTGCACTGACCATAAACATTAGGTTTCCATTCATCCTTTTTACCGTCAACGATCCATGTTTTCAGGAAATCCTCGTACTTGTTGAGCGGAAAATACCAGTGCTTGGTTTTGCGCTTTACCGGTACGGCAGTGCTCAGGGCACTGCGGGGATTGATCAATTGTTCGGGCGAAAGGGAAGTGCCGCATTTCTCGCACTGATCGCCATAGGCGTTAGGATTACCGCAAACCGGGCAGGTACCTACAATATAACGGTCGGCAAGGAAAACCTGCTTTTCTTCGTCGTAATACTGCTCGCTTTCTTTTTCCTCGAACAAGCCATCGTTATACAGCTTGGTAAAGAAAGCCTGCGAGGTTTCGTGGTGCGTTTTATTGGAAGTGCGTGAATAGATATCGAATGAGATACCCATTTGCTCGAAACTATCTTTTATTATGGCGTTGTACTTATCTACCACCTGCTGAGGAGTAATTCCTTCTTTCATGGCGCGGATGGTAATAGGAACCCCATGTTCATCGCTGCCGCAAACAAATTTTACATCTCTTTTTTGGGCGCGCTGGTAGCGAACATATATATCGGCCGGTAAATAACAGCCCGCCAGGTGACCAATGTGGACGGGCCCGTTGGCGTAAGGAAGGGCAGCGGTAACCAGGTATCGTTTAAAATCCATGCAGTTGTGACTTCTGAGATTAATTCAGGCTGCAAGATAATGAAGCTATTGGAGAGATGGCTTAAAGATATATGTTAGAAATAATTAATTGTTCCATTTTGTTCCGGTTTTGGGGGTGGTTGAAATTTGTTCCACCTGGACATGGCACGTATTTTATAAATATTAAAGTGTGGATATTTAGTATATGATGGGGAAAATTGAGCATTTGCAAATGCTGGTAATTATAGCAAATATACGCCAATATAACTATATTATCAACTGTTTGCAGATGCAATATGGCTACAGATAAATTTATTTTTAAATAATTTAATTTAATTGAAAGTTAAATGGGTATTGGTTTCCAGCTTGTTTGATATTAAAATGAAATATAGATAGAAAAATATGGGTAATTAACATAATGTATTATTTGGAATGGCACAAAAATTGTTATTGATTTGTTATTAAGATAAGAGATTTTTAAACCTAATCATCCCTCAATGCTCCAGTCGTTCATACTTAGCAATCTTGCAGAAATAGTGCTTTGCATCTTGCTTGTTCATTTCGTGCTAAAGCTTGCGCTGATATTGCGTATTCAGACTGATTCCAAATTCAGCCTGTTTTTACATTCCTTCAGCATATACAGAACCCAGGTGCTGCGCAACCTTACCAATAAGGGCACGCAGATATACCTGAAGCAAAGCAATAAAGTGAACTATGCTACCTACCTGATGCTGGGTTTTGCTTTCATGCTGTACGGTTTCATGAAGGTTATATAATTACAACTACACATATATGGTGTCTTTTTTGCCGTTTGAAGAGGCGGGTGGCTATAATTTTATATTTTCGCCGCGTATAAAAAAGCGAGTATGAGTTATAGCCTGATGATGGAAGGGAGATCGGTAGAGGACCTGCACGATTATATTAACAACTACCAGAAGTATTGGCCCGATGCCATAGAGGCTGCCGTTGCAGAGCTAAAAAACAGGGGCGAAGTATTTACGCTGGAAGAGCAGGCTGAAATAGAAAAACGTATAGAGATAAGGCGGCAGGCTGCAAAGGAGATGGAATTGCAGGAACCACCGGCCCGCACATTGTGGGAGGAAGTGCCACTTAAGGAGAACGAGCCTGAATTATATTCTCAGGTTGCTATAGTTGCATTCACTTTGTTCTTTTCGCTGATTGTAGGAGGCATTTTAATGAGTGCAAATCTTAAGCGGTTGGGTAAAAAGAAAGGGCGTACCCTGGTGATATTATTTACTGTTGCCTGTGTAATGATCGAGATAGTTTTATTCCTATTGCTAGGCGCTAATGGAATTATCCCTATTATTTTCAATGTATGTGCTTCCCTGATTTTTGCGTTGTTATTCTGGAAAAAATACATTGGTGAACAACATTATTCGAGTAAGTCTGTTGTAAAACCTTTACTAATATTTTTGCTGATATTTTTTGCGATGTATCTACTGACTGTTTTAATGATAAAAGCATCAGGGATAGATCCTCAGCAATTGATGCCTAAATAGCACTTAGTCGGGGAACTTATCGTAGAGTTTCATGCCTTGCTGCAGGCGGTTGATGGTCTTTGCCAGCCGGCTGACTTTTGTTTCTTCACGCTTTGCGCCTAGTATCCAATCGATATAAAACTTGCGTTCGCTTTCGGTGAGCGAGTTGAAGAATTTGAGTGCGCGCGGCTCATCGTTGAGGCATAGCTGCAATTCTTCGGGCACTAACAGTTCATCGGTATCGGGGTAGAGGATGATGTGCACCCAGTCGCCTTCTTTTTTATTTATCTGTTTGCGTATCTCTGCTTTTACGGGTAAAAATAATCCTCCGCCTTTTACCGGCATCAGGCTATATTTCTGCAACCGGTAATCATCGATAGTTCCTTTCACCTTGCGCCAGCCAAATGCTTTGTCTTTATCCTTCTTTATTTCGGGTATGCGCACAAAGGTCCATCCGCCTTTGCCCTGAAAGCGTTCGAGCTGGTATTTGTTGTTGATGAGGGGGCGCATGGAAGAGTAAATATATTAATAGCTTTTTACTATTTTAATATTATGAAACCTATATCCGCGATAGATTTTATCGAGCAACTTAATTCTGGAAAAGAATTATACAAAGATTTATCAGTTGTTGGTAAGATTAATATGATAGATATGTCTTCCAAATCTTACTTGGTTAATTTCGAAGAGATAGTTTTCAATGATGAAGTATTATTCGATAGTGTTAATCAAAATCATTTAATGAATTTTCGTAGTTGCAAATTCAGAAAGGGTTTGATAATACGCGATAGTAAATTTTCTAGTGTTAAATATGACAAGTGTTCGTATTTAAAACCCTTTAGGATAATTAACTCAGAATATGTAACACTAAGCCTTAATAATTTGAGTTTTGATGCAGCGGCAACGATTGACAGTATTATCGTTAAGCATCTAGGGATATCATCATTACATAACCAGAATATAAGCGTGTATAATCCTCATGTAGAGAAGTTAGCACTAACATCAAATACCAATGGAGGAGAGGTTTATGTTTCAGACAAAGCATATGATTCGAAGTATGAACCCAATGCATTTATAAATGAACTAGATATTTATTGTCCTAATAAATTTTCAAGTGATATCTATATCCAAAAAATATCTATTGATAAGGTTACGGTTACTGGGAGTAATGTAAGTGGTCGTATTTTTTTTAGGAATAATTCTTTAACCGAAATAGCTATCGAAAATTTTGTTAATGATGGTTATTTACTTTTTAATAATATTTCAACAAAACCAGGAAGTTCTATTATAGTTAAAAACTCTAACCTTGGTAAGGCAGAAATATTCAATGTTGATTTTACTGAATGTAGTAGCATTCAAATAGAAGATGCTCATATTGAAAATATAATTAGCTCTAATGTTACATGGTGTAATAGGCTAAAGATGAATAAAAAAGATTTAAGGACAATAAGATATACACGAGAAGCTTATAGGCAGATTAAAAACATAATGATTAAAAGCAATAATAAGCCAGAGGAGATTAAATTCTGGGGATATGAAATGGATGCATACACTAGAGAGTTATCACTATCAAGAGGTCGGTGGGATGAGAAAATAATTTTAATATCAAATAGATATACAAACTACCATGGACTCTCATGGTTTCTGCCATTCTTGGAACTGGTAATGATAGATGTACTTTTATACGCTTTGATAAAAAGAAGTATAGGATATACTCACTTTAATGTGAATTATCTACTTACGGATATTGTAAATTATTGTGAGTTTATAAACCCATTGCATAGTTATATAAAGGTTTTTCCTGTTGAATCTAATTGGGGGAAATTATTTGATGTGTTTGCTAGGATTTTAAGCGGATACCTTATTTATCAATTCTTAAGAGCTTTCAGGAGATTTGTTAAAAACTAATTACAATGCAGGCTTTACTTTTTTACTCCTTCTATACCAAATAACAATACCCAATACTATCAACCATACCGGCCAGATAGTCAATAACGCTACGACCATTTCTTCCAGTACAATAACACCTTTCAAAAAGCTTTGCCCTATGCGCTTGTAGAATGGTGCGCGTATGGCGGCATCGGTATCAGCAATGATTTCGGCGTATACCTGTGGGGGTTGTACCAATGCTACGGTGAGTGTTGCATAATTAACGCGGTCGAGGATATGCAGGTTTTCCATGCGCCTGTCGACAGCGGTAAGTTGCTGTGCTGTTTGTGTTACGGTATCGGTCACCTGTTTTTTTAGTGCATTGCCCAGGTAGGCAAGGGTAAGGTCGGTTTGCTGCAGTTTACGTTGTTCTACAAAACTCACCATAGCAGGCAGGGTCTGCATCATACTATCCAAATATTGTGCGGGTACTCGTAAAGTAAGATGCGCCGTAGGTGTATAGGTGCGTACCTGCTTCAGCGAATCGGTAGTATAGCTGTATTGCCTTTGGTCGATGACAGCGTTTTCAAAACTGCTTTCAGCAACCAATCCCCCCATGCTTTTTACCATCTGCTCGATATGTGTAGTGGTAGCCAGTACATCGGTAACACGGCATTTTATATCCGCCTCTTTACTGATCTTTCGCGATGAGGAATTGATATCGGCAGCATTGCCTGCGAATGAAGTGGAGTCGGCAGAAGCGAGGTATTCGTTTTGCCCGCCATTGGCGCAGGAAGAAAGTATAATAGCTAAGAGTGTACACAGAAGAATATAGTACCGCATAGTAAGGTGTTTACTATTGATACCAACAAGTGCAAAAGGTGGCAGGCAGAGCGTGTTAAATAAAAACTAAAGCATAGTACGCGTGGCTTAGACCTGGTATTTCCATTTCACAATGAACATACCTATAAGCGTGGCGATGGCTATTATAGTTACCAGTTTACTTAACCGCCAAAACGATAGCAGCGTCATAATAAATAGCCCTGTTGCGGCCACCAGTGCGCCTACTATATAGGGGGTTGCCTGAGTAAAGGTAAGTGGTGTGGTTGCATAATACTGCAAACGGAAGGGTTCGGAGATACAACGTATGAGGCCCAGGAAGATGGCTATTATCGCGATTCTTGATATGCGCAATTGCTTATCCACAGTATTAGTATTAATACCTTAAAGATAATATTATAAATGTTACCAGGAAACAGCATTAGATATAGCTGACAAACATAAAAGCATAGGGGAAGCATCATGCGATGTTTCCCCTATCATTAAACAATAATGCTATGGCTATAACTTGCTGTAGGTAATGATGAAAATTATGCTGCCATTTTGCTGCATTCTTCAGCGCATTTGCTGCAAGCTGCTGCGCATTCTTTACAGTGCTCGTTCTCGTGTTTGCCGCATTCTTCCGCACATTTTTTGCAGGCATCAGCGCATAATTTGCACAAGTCTTTAGCATAGCTGCTGCCCATACTCATGAGCCTTGCTGCAGTATAGCAGAGCGTGGCGCACTGCATATCCAGCTCTATGCATTTAGCCATCATGTTCACATCTTTTTCTTTGGTGCAAGAGGCTGCACAGTGGTCGCAAATAGCTGCACACCTAAGGCATGCATCTATACATTGTTGATATTCATGGTATCCCATAGTTCCTATGTTTTAAGGATGAAACAATAAGTATTTACCTATACACAGGCGTAATAACCATACCAACAAATTATTTGCTATTTATAAATGCCTAAGACAGCTTTTGCGCTTTCAGCATACGCAGGTTGCCATGCATATCTTTTTGCAATTCGGTTTGGTAGCCCATTGTGCGTACCAGTGCGTCGGTATCCATCGCATGGTCGGTATGTAATTCAAAATACAATGCGCCATTCGCTTTCAGGTGTGATAGGCCAAACTGCGCTATTGTACGATAGAATAATAGTGGGTCGTTATCGGGCACGAAGAGGGCAAGTTCAGGTTCAAAATTGCGTACATTGGTGTGCAGCTTTTCTTTTTCGCCTACAGGTATATAGGGCGGGTTGGAAACTATGATATCGTAATGATCCAGTTGCTGTTGCTCGCGTTCGTTCAGTATGTCGCGTTGCAGGAATAATACATCAGCTTCCAGCGCGGTTGCATTTTTACGGGCAACTTCCAAAGCATCTTCGCTTACATCGCAAGAAGTAATGGCAGCGCCATGCAGCGCAATTTTTAGTGATATAGGGATGCAGCCACTACCCGTGCCAATATCCAATATGCTGATGTTCTCGTTAGTATTGTCTTCAATTATCCACTGCACCAGTTCTTCTGTTTCGGGCCGTGGTATCAGTACATTTTTATCTACCAGGTATTTGCGGCCCATAAACCATGTATGGCCAATGACGTATTGTAAGGGCGTACCCTTGGTAAGTGCTGCATGCATCTGGTTGAACCTTGCCTGCTGCAGCCCGGTGCAGAGCGTATCTTTTTTTACCAGCCGCTGCATTTTATCGGCACCGGTAAGGTACTCCAGTACTTCGTGCGCTATTGCGGTAGCCTCGGGGGCATCGTATAATGGCTGTAGTTCGTTTTTTAAATAGTAAAAGGCATCTTTATAACTGAACATAATGCAAATATACATAGTGGCAGAATGAGCAGGTTTTAGATACATTTGCAACTGATGAATGAAGCGTTGTATATGCGTCGCTGTTTTGAGCTTGCACAGAAGGGTAAGGGCCATGCTGCACCTAACCCGATGGTGGGCGCTATATTGGTTTATAATGGGCGCGTAATAGGTGAGGGATGGCATGAGCAATATGGGCAGGCACATGCAGAAGTGAATTGCTTTGAAAGTGTAGCAGATGCAGATAAGCATTTGATACCCGAAAGCACCATGTACGTGAACCTGGAGCCCTGCGCACACCACGGCCAAACACCACCTTGCGCCAACAGAATAGTAGCAGAAGGAGTAAGGAAAATAGTT
>CBFGNI010000030.1:0-19537 GCA_965650105.1 uncultured bacterium
GAAGGTGCTTTAATGAAAATATAATCGCCTTGGGTAAATGTGATATTTTGCAACCATACTGAAGACATATTACCTGATATCTTCTCCTTTAGCGGGATTGGTACAAGTTGTTTCAGCGATAATTGCATTGGCTGGTCTTATAAGGTGAGTCTCAAAAATATGTAAAATCGTATCTGTATTGTCTTACTGTACGCAATTTTAATTAAATTTATAAGTATGATACAACGCCTTTTCGATATAGTTGCTGAACGTGCAACTGCTGAACCCAATGATGTATTATTTGGGGCCAAAGAAAATGGCAGCTGGCGCACCTATAGTTCAGGTGAAAGTTGGCAAATGGCCAGGTACCTAAGCGGAGGCTTGTTGTCATTAGGTATTGATAATGCAAATCTTATTCCTGAGCAACAGGAAAAAATAGCAATTATTTCACTCAACCGTCCTGAATGGATGGTGACAGATATTGCTGTACAGATGACGGGCGCTGTGTTAACTCCAATATACCCTACTATCAGTCCAACCGAACTAGCGTTTGTATTGAGTGATGCCGGAGTGAAAAAAATATTTATTGCCAATAAAGAGATTTACGATCGATTTAAAGAGGTCTTTCCACAAGTAAGCACTTTACAGCATGTTTTTTCGTTTGAAGAAATAGAGGGTGTGCATAATTGGACGGAACTGATAAATAAAAAATTGGATGTTGACCCATCGGTAACTGACAGGATAACAACTGAAACGTTAGCGACTATTATTTATACATCAGGCACAACCGGAAACCCCAAAGGCGTAATGCTTAGCCATAAAAATATTGTAAGCAATGTACAAGATTCTATGCCTGAATTTTGTTTTGCTGAAAAAGGAGGTAGGGCATTAAGTTTTCTTCCTTTGAACCACATCTTCGAGCGTATGGTGACGTATGTATATATACAGTCAGGTATTGCAATTTATTACGCCGAAACTATGGATACTATCGGTGATAATCTACGTGAAGTGCAACCAATAGTGTTTACCACTGTACCAAGATTATTGGAGAAGGTTTATGAACGTATATTATCGAAGGGTCTAGAGTTAAAAGGTATAAAACGGGGTTTGTTCTTTTGGGCATTGAACCTGGGCAAGCAGTACGACAATGTTCGCAAAGGTAGTATATGGTATAGGCTGCAGCTATGGCTTGCCAACAAACTCATCTTCAATAAATGGCGCGAAGGGCTTGGTGGTAAAGTAAAAGCAATAGTAACAGGTTCGGCAGCCTGCCAGGAAAGGCTGATACGCATATTTACTGCGGCAAATATAATCATCATGGAAGGTTATGGTCTTACTGAAACTTCTCCTGTTATTTCCGTAAATAAATTCGTAAGCGAAGGAAGAAGAATAGGTACTATCGGCCCTCTTATAAAAAATGTGCAGGTAAAAATTGCAGAAGACGGAGAAATATTAGCGAAGGGTAATAATATCATGATGGGCTATTACAAACACCCCGAACTTACTGCTGAAGTTATTGATGGCGAAGGGTGGTTTCATACTGGTGATATAGGTTTGTGGCAGGAAGGTCGTTTCCTGAAAATTACTGACCGCAAGAAAGAGATATTTAAAACTTCCGGAGGTAAGTATGTAGCACCGCAGGTTATAGAAAATAAGATGAAGGAAAGTATGTTCATCGAACAAATGATTGTAATAGGTGCCGGAAGAAAATTTGTTACTGCACTCATTGTTCCCGCTTTCGCGCATATACGTAAATACCTGGAAGAAAAAGGCGTTAAAGCGCCCGTTAGCAATGCTGAGTTGATTAGCGTGCCTGAAGTAGTGCAGCTTATACAAAAGCAGGTTGATAAGTATAACCCTTTATTTGGTCATGTTGAACAAATAAAGAAATTCACATTAATGGCTGAAGAATGGACTATAGATACAGGTGAATTAACGCCGTCAATCAAAATAAAACGTAAGGTTATCGAACAGAAATATGCAAACCAAATAGAGGCTATGTACGAATGAGTTTAAACTGCATTGGCTGTTATCGCAGCTGTCATAAAAAACACTATTATTAGACCATAAAAAGAAATCAACACTATCGTCATTACTCCAAGATACTTATACAGGTTTTTAGTCAGCCTGAATGAATCGTTTAACAGCAACTGATCATTCTCTGCAATGGCTTTTCTGGCCTGCGATGCCGATTTTATTATGGCATACAATGGGTAGAAATAAATTGCCAAAAGCACTATTACGTAAAAGATAAACCAAAAAGATGCTGCGCCATGCGATAACTCCTGGTACTGGGGGTTTGAAAACATTACAACCGGGAAGAACAAACAAACCAGCAATATAGCTACTGTATAAACAATACCAATAAAGCGTCCCCACCTTGCAGTATCAAGTAGATATGATTTACCTATCTCATCAATGATGAGGTTGTGATGCTGTTCTTCCTTATTGAAATAATCTTCCATAATATATCTGCAAATATATTAATAAGCCCGTGCAAATAATACTCTTTGCGTAGAAGGTTTGCCGGTCAATATGCAAACACCATCTTCTTTCTCATTATTTAAAGGTATGCAGCGTATAGTGGCTTTTGTCTTTTCCTTAATTTTTTCTTCTGTCTCCCCGGTACCATCCCAATGAGCAGATATAAAACCACCTTTATTATCTAAAAGCTCAACAAATTCTTCCCAATTATCAGCTTTAGTAGTCATTTCATTGCGATAGTTCAATGCTTTTTGATACATGTTTTTTTGAATATCGTCTAATAGATCGCTGATCTTATCTATTAAGCCATCTAAAGAATAGGCATTTTTTTCTTTAGTGTCACGCCGCGCTACTTCTACCTGGTTATTTTCAAGGTCTCGTGCTCCTATAGCTATCCGTACAGGCACTCCACGTAGTTCATATTCCGCAAATTTCCAGCCCGGGCGGCTGGTGTCATCATCATCAAACTTTGCCCTGATACCTTTTTTATTAAATTCTTTAATCAATTCTTTTGCTTTTTCATCTATTCGCTGGCGGGCGTCAGTGTCTTTATTGTAAATAGGCACTATGACAACCTGCATAGGTGCAAGCTTAGGAGGGAATATCAGGCCCTGATCGTCGCTATGCGCCATAACCAGCGCGCCTATAAGGCGCGTAGAAACTCCCCACGAGGTAGCCCACACATAATCCAGCTTATTGTCTTTGTCAGTGAACTGTACATCAAATGCTTTCGCGAAATTTTGACCTAAAAAGTGAGAGGTACCTGCTTGCAGGGCTTTACCATCTTGCATCAATGCTTCTATGCAGTAAGTGTCTTCAGCACCTGCAAAACGTTCGTTAGCTGTCTTTACACCACGTATTACAGGCATGGCCATATATTCTTCGGCAAATGTGGCATATACATCCAGCATACGTTCCGTTTCCTCAATAGCCTCCTGGCGGGTAGCATGTGCGGTATGGCCTTCCTGCCAAAGAAATTCAGCAGTACGTAAAAATAAGCGGGTACGCATTTCCCAGCGTACAACGTTAGCCCATTGGTTAACAAGTATAGGTAAGTCGCGGTAAGATTGTACCCAATTTTTATACGTGCTCCATATAATAGTTTCCGATGTAGGACGTACTATTAGTTCTTCTTCCAGCTTAGCATCGGGGTCAACAATAACTCCGCCGCCATTAGGGTCGTTTTTAAGACGGTAATGGGTAACAACAGCACATTCTTTGGCAAAACCTTCAATGTGCGCCGCTTCCTTACTTAAAAAACTCTTGGGTATGAATAGAGGAAAATAAGCGTTTTGATGCCCCGTTTCTTTAAACATGCGGTCCAGTTGGTCGCGCATATTCTCCCACAAAGCAAATCCATAAGGTTTTATCACCATGCAGCCACGCACGGCTGAATAGTCTGCCAGATTGCCCTTTAGTACCAGATCATTATACCATTGCGAATAATCCTGTTCCCTAGATGTTAAAGTATTGCTCATATATAATATTGGCACGCTTTTCGTGCTCTTTTTCAATTGGTAGAGTGCAGCAAATGTAGTAATTTCACTAGGTAAAAATTACGTTTAAATCAACAAATAAAATGAAACGTTTCCTTCTGGCCGGTTTATTCATGATGGGTATGTGCCAAATGGCGTCTTATGCCCAGAGCAGGAATCAAAATAGTTACGAAGACGATATTTATTATAACAGCGAAGATGCAAAGAAAGATGCTCAACAAGCTAAAAGGAATAATAATTCAACTGAAGAACAAACTAATAACACCTATTCCAGCTCAGGCAATTCAAATGAGAATGGCGATTACACTAACTATGCCCAAAGCTATGATAGCGACGGTGATGTGTATATAGACTACGATGATGATAGCTATACTACACGAATACAAAGATTTGGTTATCCTTCCTACTATGGATATTATGATCCATTCTGGTTCGATCCCTGGTATAGCCCTTATTACAGTTATGGATGGGGATACCGCCCTGGTTTCTCTATAGGTTTTGGATATGGCCCTTACTGGTCATCATATTGGGGCTATTCTGCATGGTATGGTTATCCAGGCTTCTACAGCGCATGGAACTATCCTTATTATGCTTGTGGATGGGGTGGTGGATATTATGGCGGTTACGGTAATGGTTACTACGATGGCTATTATTCGGGCGTTTATAACAGTAATCGTCCCTCAGGAACGTATGGCCCTCGTTCTTCCATGAATAGTCCGACTTATGGCCCCCGTTCGGCAATGAAAGTGCGTAATGCATTAGCCCCTAATAATAATACTAATAATACTTCAATACGTGGCGGTGGTCGTGAAAATATGCGTATGGCTAATCCTGAACAGAATAGCAGAGTAGGAAATACAAATTTGTCAAGACAATCACGTGCAGCTGAAATACGCTCAAGCCGTGAAATGAACAATAACGCAGTTCAATCAGACAGTCGCAGAAATGTATTTCAACGCTCTGACCGTATGAATAATAATGCTAATGTTGAGATGAATAATAATAATGTGCAGCAACAGCCGCGCCGCGCAAGGTGGTTTGGTGGCAATAGCAACAGAGCTAATGTGGAAATGAGCCAACCCTCACGCAGTTTTGGTAGTAGCCCTGCAAGATCCGAACAGCGTTTTGAACAAACGCAACCGCAGAGAACGCAGTCGGAGCCTGTTTTCCAACAACGAAGTTATTCAAGCCCAAGCCGTAGTAGTTCACCTTCATTTTCACCGTCTCGCAGTTCTGGTAGTTTTTCATCGCCAAGCCGTGGTGGTAGAAGGTAATATCTAAGGATAGCAATATAATCGGTGCGCTGTTTGTTAAATAGCGCACTGTTTTTTTAACATGAGCATGTTTTTTGTTTTTAAGATATTTGTTAATGTTTTAAACCATGTAATGGTTTAAAAGTCTTATAAAGAAAAATAGATACTATGTATCAACGTTTTTATTCCCTGGTTGCAATTTTAACTTGCTTTGTAATACTTACGCAACAAGTTTTCGCACAAGACGCATCCGATGCATTGCGTTATTCCCGATTATCGACACAAGGTACCGCGCGGTCAATAGGTTTTGGTAGTGCGTTAGGTTCAATAGGTGGCGATTTTTCTTCCCTGAGTGTTAACCCCGCAGGTATTGGTATATACAGAAGTTCGGAATTTATGTTTACGCCAGCTATAAAAATTAATGGTGTTGACGGAACATACCTGAATACAACCACCAGCGATAACGGAACACGTTTTTCTTTTAATAATGTTGGTGTAGTATTCAATAGTTCACCGAAAGGTAAAAGATATCAACGCAGTAAATGGAAATCAACATCATTCGCAATAGGAATCAACCGCGTAGCTGATTTCAATCGTAACTACACTTATAACGGGACTAACAGAGATACAAATACGGCAAGTAGCTTTACCGAAAAGATGGCATATAATGCCAATACTTATCCTGAAGATCTTGACTACCCAAATTCTTTAGCATCTATAGGTTACAATGCTTTTTTGATTGATACTTTCAATGGTTTGTATCAAACTATCGTTCCCTGGTACACAGGTATCAACCAGCGTCGTATAGTAAAAGAACGTGGAGGGATTACCGATATCGTATTTTCTTTTGGAGGCAACCTGATGGAGAAATTAATGTTAGGTGCCACAGTAGGTTTACCTGCCCTTACTTATAGGCGCGATGTTACTTACGAAGAGCGGGATGCGAGTACTGACCCTAATAATTATTTTGATAATTTTAGTTTCAATGAAAGACTAACCACTACAGGCCTGGGTATTAATGTGAAACTAGGTTTTATATATAAGCCAACCGATAATTTTAGGGTAGGGGCTGCTTTCCATACACCCACTTATTTTGGCTTAACCGATGTTCAGAATAGAAGTATAACCGCAAATACCGAAGGTTTTAGAAATGCCCTGGGTTTTCAGGGTACAACTACGGTACTACAATCTGGTGTTGATATACCCGAGAATACTTATGAGTATGGCTTGACCACTCCCTGGAAAGGCGTAATAAGTGCTTCCGGCATATTAGGCAAATACGGGTTTATTACTGCCGATTATGAGTATGTGAACTATTCTTCCATGAGATATAAATTCCCTGGTTATGCTGGTGCTGCAGCCGATATAAATAATTATATAAAGAATAATTTTAAGGGTGTATCAAATGTCCGTATTGGTGCTGAAGGGCGTTTTAATATGATAATGGTGCGTTTAGGTTTTGGTTATTATGGCAGTCCATACAAGAATTCAAGTTATGATAAAGCCAACCGTATAGATATGTCAGCAGGTATTGGCTTTAGGGCCGATAAATGGTTTGCTGACCTGGGTTTTGTAAACAGTACATATAATGAGCAAGAGCAGCCTTATACTCTTGATGAAGTAAATGTACAAGTACCTAAAGCTACTTTAAAAAACAGCTTAAATACAATGGCACTTACATTGGGTTGGAAATTTTAATATATGTACATCGCAGTAAGAGCCGGGCAAATTGCCCGGCTCTTACTATTTATTACACTTGTAATAGTTTATTATTAACCATATTTTTCAGGAAGCAGCACAAATGAGCTGAATTCTATTTCTTTGCAAAAAGGTAATTAGTGTAAATGGCAGAATTAACGAATCAATATACAGAAGATAGCATCCGGTCGCTCGACTGGAGGGAACACATACGTCTGCGTCCGGGTATGTACATCGGTAAACTTGGCGATGGTAGCAGTATGGATGATGGTATTTATATACTACTGAAAGAGGTAGTAGATAACTGTATTGATGAATACACCATGGGGCATGGTAAGCGCGTAGAAATAAAAGTGCATGATGGTATCGTCACAGTTCGCGATTATGGGCGTGGTATACCACTTGGTAAAGTAGTAGATGTGGTTAGTAAAATAAATACAGGTGCGAAGTATGATAGCAAAGCCTTCCAGAAATCGGTAGGGTTGAATGGTGTGGGTACTAAGGCCGTGAATGCATTGAGCAGTAGCTTCGTAGTATCCGCTTATAGGGAGGGTAGAGTGAAGACCGCTGAATTTGAAAAAGGTATACTAACTAAAGAGCATAAAGAAACAGCTACAACCGAGCCAAACGGTACGTTTGTCTCATTCATTCCAGATGATACAGTCTTCAAAAATTACCATTTTCTGAATGAATATATTGAAAACCAGATATGGAATTATTGCTACCTGAATGCAGGTTTGCAGATCAATTTCAATGGCAGAAACTTTGTTTCTAAAAATGGTTTGCTCGATCTTCTTCAAAAGAAAACAAATCCTGAAACAGTTCGTTATCCGATCATCCATCTGAAGGGTGAGGATATTGAAATAGCGCTTACCCATACCGGCGACTATGGCGAGGATATTTATTCTTTCGTGAATGGACAGCATACTACACAAGGTGGTACTCACCAGGCTGCTTTCCGCGAAGCTTTCGTGAAAGTGATACGTGATTTCTATAAGAAAGACTATGATGCTGCTGATATACGCCAAAGTATTTGTGCCGCTATATCAGTAAGGGTTCAGGAGCCTGTATTCGAATCGCAGACTAAAACCAAACTTGGCTCGCAATATGTGTGGGAGGGTGGCCCTTCTATGAAGGTATTTGTACTTGAGTTTTTGGGTAAAGAGCTGGATAATTACCTGCATAAGAATAGTGCTGTAGCAGATGCACTGAAGAAGCGCATAGAGCAAAGTGAGCGGGAACGTAAAGAACTTTCAGGTATAAGAAAACTTGCCAATGAACGGGCTAAAAAGGCAAACCTTCATAATAAAAAACTACGCGACTGCCGAATACACATGGATGCCGAGCCACCTAACAAAGGCCGTGAAGAATATCAGCAAAAGCAATTGGAAAGCACCATATTCATTACCGAAGGTGATTCGGCCAGTGGATCGATAACCAAAAGCAGGAACGTTGAAACACAAGCCGTATTTAGTTTGCGTGGTAAGCCACTCAACTGTTTCGGCCTTACAAAGAAAGTAGTTTATGAAAATGAAGAGTTCAACCTGTTGCAACATGCACTGAATATAGAAGAAGGCATGGATGGGTTGAGATATAACAATATTATTATAGCTACCGATGCTGATGTGGACGGTATGCACATCCGCCTTTTATTGATGACATTTTTCTTGCAGTTTTTTCCTGATCTTGTAAAACACAGGCATGTGTACATTCTGGAAACACCTTTATTTAGGGTTCGTAATAAGCAGAAAACTATTTATTGCTATACCGATGAGGAAAGAAAAGCAGCGATAAAAGAGTTAGGCAATAAACCTGAAATAACAAGATTTAAAGGTTTGGGTGAAATATCGCCGGAGGAGTTTGGTCAATTTATTGGCGACAGTATGCGCAAAGAACCTGTTTTATTGAACCAGGAAGCCCAAATTAAAGAATTGTTGAGTTACTACATGGGCAAGAATACGCCTGAACGTCAAAAAAATATTATTGAAAAGCTACGTGTTGAAAAAGACCTGGTAGAAGAAATAGCGACTTAAGTTGACCAATTTTAAAAGTAAAGGCCTCGCATTATGCGAGGCCTTTACTTTTAAATAAACTAGGATAATTATTTGCGTATATCCATTTCCTCAAGCAGGTTATGCGCTTTGCCCATTTTTTCAATTATAAAGAGAATAAAGCGGGAGTCTGTACAAATAGTTCTTTTGTATTTTTTATCGAAAGCAATGTCACCACTCATAGCTTCCCAGTTGCCATCAAAGGCAATTCCTATCCATTCGCCGTTTCCATTCATTACAGGGCTGCCTGAGTTACCACCTGTAATATCATTAGTAGTAATGAAGCAGGTGTGTAGCGTGCCATCTTTATCTACATACATGCCGTAGTCTTTATTCTTGTAAAGCTCCAATATCTCTTGTGGTGCATCAAATTCGCCATCGTTTGGCTTATATTTAGCAGCAAAACCATCAAGTGTAGTGAAATAATCATAGTGCACGGCATCCTGAGGGTCATAACCCAACACCTTACCATAGGTTATACGCATGGTAGAGTTAGCATCAGGATAAAACAATTTATTCTTGTTTTGCTCCATCAAGCCTTTCACATACAATTTGCTCAATTCTTGTTTACGTTTAGAATACACTTTTGCTTTATCCTCAATTTTATTTTTGTAATTGTCTATAAAGCTTACCGCATAGGCTACAGCCGGATCATTGTTTATTTTATCGAGCGACGGGTTGTTTGTTAGATCGTTGATCTTGTTACTATCCAGTAACAATGTATTATTGTACACATATTGTGTATATTCAGCATAGGCTTTATCGGTATTGCCGCCATAATTTTTTAAAATAACGTTCTGATATATATCTGGTTGTTGTGCTTGAGGTATATCGTTATAGAACATCTTGGTCATCGCAGCGAAAAGATCTTTATCCGTACCCGCATCATAGAACTTTATATTGCTTGTATAACTGGTTTTTACAGCTTTCGCAAATTTGCTTACAGAGTCCTTATTTGGTTTTTCTTTTGCAAGTTCCTTTTGAAGTGGCTCTACTGAAGCTGCAATTTTGCTTAGCACAGGCGCCCTGAAAGCTTCTGAATAGTAAATTGCATGCTTGGCGTATGGTTGAAATTTTTTATAGACATTGCTATATTCATTTACAATCGTTTTATATTCCGGCTCATTTTTAGCTGCCCATGTAGTAAACTGTTTTTCAGCAGCAGCTTTTTGCTCAACTACTTTCAGGCGTTTCAGCTGTTCTGTTTGGCCAATGAAATATTTCCAGTAGTTAGATATACTAGCATACATAGAAGTAAGCTTCAGATATACTGATTTGTCCGCATCCATATGTTGTTGCATAATAGCCAACCGCTTTTCCCGGATCTTTACAATTGAAGGATTTACCTCGTTAATAGCTAATGATACACCTTCCGATATTTCATACCTGTTTGTACGGCCGGGGTATCCAAATATCATGGCAAAATCACCTTCGCTTACACCTTTTATCGAAATAGGTAAATAGCGTTTTGACTTCAAGGGAACATTATCAGCTGAGTAGTCGGCAGGCTCGTTGTCTTTGTTTGCATATACGCGAAACATTGAAAAGTCTGCTGTATGGCGGGGCCACATCCAGTTGTCGGTGTCACCACCAAACTTGCCTAATGATTTTGGTGGTGTGCCTACCAAGCGCACGTCGGTATATTTTTTATAAACTAGCAGCAGATATTGATTACCATTAAAGTATTCCTTTACGCTGGTTGTATATTTTTTGTTTTCAGAAGCGTTGTCTTCTATTTTCTTTTTTACTTCTTCTATTTTTTTTGCAAGCTTTTCGCCCTTTAATCTCCTTGTTTCTTTGGGTATTTGGTTGGTAACATCTTCAATTCGTTCCAGAAAAAGTGCTGTTATACCCTCTGCAGGTAATTCCTGGTTATAATTATATGCCCAGAAACCATTATCAAGATAATTTTTTTCAACTGTGCTAAGTGATGCAATAGCGCTATATCCGCAGTGATGATTGGTTATCAGCAGGCCGTTGGGAGAAATGATTTCTCCGGTGCAACCACCACCAAACTGTATAACAGCGTCTTTTATGCTGCTTTTATTGATGCTATACAGGTCTTCTTTGCTAAGTTTTAAACCCATATTTACCATCTCATCATAGTTTTTGCCAATAAGCATTGGTATCCACATGCCCTCATCGGCACGTACCGATAGCATACTGGTAATGGCAAAAATTGATAATAGTAATTTTTTCATTATGAAATATTAATAGTTTGAAATATGCAAGCCGCAAAAATAGCAAATGAAACCATAGGAAAAGGGTGAACAGGCAGGGGATATTGGGTAATTCATTCGGGTAGTTCGGTTTTATCTACCTGCATGATACCTTTCGGATGTTTGATTTCGTACCAGGTAAAATCTTCATTTGCTTCAAGTCCATCACCAAACATTACTTGGGTAGGTGTGTGTATGCGTACAAATTTTTCAGTGTAGAATTTCTTTATACTTTGGTTGTATATAAGCTCTTGCGTTTGTAGGCGTTCGCCCTTTTTATTTACTACAACAATGCTGTCACGTATTAATATGTTTCCTTGTTTCTCATAGTATCGGGCGTAAAGCGCTGTTAGCGTACTTTCCACGCGCAGGCTATCATCGAAAAACTCCATTTTTATACCTTTTTTCAGGTCGGTGAACGGAGGTCTGGCTACTTCGTTTCTAACAAATTCCTTAGCATAAAGCCTTGCCGAGGTTTTACCATTTTTGCTGAAAATGATGGTGACATCATGTGCAATATCTTCCTGTATGGTGCTTTTGTTCACAAGGCGGTCTATCTCCTTGGGATCGTTTTTGCAGGACGCACACAGTAATATCAAAAACACAAAACCCGGAAGAAGGCTCCGGGTATATATTTGTGCGATTTTTTTTACGCATTTACTCATATTTGCGTTTGATGAACCATTTATCGTTCAGCGATATTCCCAATGAGAAGCGTACAAAGTTTTCCCTTATAAGTCCGTTAACCTCTGTGCCGCGTTTGCCAATTTCAATAGCAGTATGCAGCCTGTCAGTACTACGTTTGAAGGGCAAACTCATACCTGCAGTTATAGCGTAGTAGTTCATGTCTGTATTGCGCAGGCGTACATAATCAGTTCCGTAATAAAATCCAAGACGGTAGGTTACACGTTGAAAGTATTTGCGCAAACTGGCTGCATTGGGGGTGTACTCGCCGCCTACCGCTATTTTCATAGTTTGGTCTGCAACCGAATCAAGGCTATTGCCATAATTACGGAACTGGCTCCATTGGGTTGCGGTAAAGTCAACACCTGCCATCCATTTATCTGTACCTGTAATATGTACACCAAAATTATAAGTGGATGGGAGTATTACTTTATCACGTACATCAAAATTGCCAAAAACAGTATCGGTAACATATACTTGTTCGCCGGAAGAATTTAATACTGTTGAAGCATTAGATTGGCTCATCCATAATTCATCAACCTTAGCGCGCAATTGTTGGCTTAGTGTTACCGTACCACCAATGCGCATGCCCAATTTGGTAGTTAATTTGGTTTCATACAAAGCACCTGCTTTCCAGTAAATACCACCTATCTGGTTAGAATTGACAAATATTGTGTTTTGAACCTTCTCTGTATCGTTGTAGGCTACTAGTGAACGTACCTTATCAATGGTTCCGAATACATAGCCAACATTTGCACCAAAACTAAACCCCTTTATTTTGCCTGCTGCACCCAGATAGCCATAGTTGAGCGAACCTCCGCCATCGTAGCGGTAAATGCCCTGGCCGAAACCCGGGGTTACCAAAGTATCGTTAAGAGAATAATACACTCTGCTCATTGGCCTTAAACCTATAGCAACTCCCACATGTTTGCCTACAGGTATTCCAATGTTAAAGTACGATAATGAACCCATCCCGCTTGTGTACGTCTGGTTACCGGTATGCATGGTGCGGGTGCTTCCCTCACCACCCGCCTCGTATGTAGTTAGCTTCAACGAGGCGTAAGATGCCGGGTTTTCAGTATTTACTGCAAATGGGCTTGAATAGGCCCCTGATATGCTACCCATTCCCTTTAGCAGGGTATTAGTACCACTTTTTTGCTCCCCTATACCAAATCTGGAATAAGGAGCGTTTTCACCATTACGTATATTTTGTGCAATTGCCGACGAAGCAGCCAGGGAAACAGATATAAATACGAAAGCGTGCTTAGTATAGTTGCGGCACATTATGTTTTAGAATTAGGTTTAGCCCCTTCAAAAGCAGGTCAGGGTCTGCAAATATCTTACTTTTCAATTTGCCCGCAAATAAGGGAGCATCACCGCCAGTTAATATGGCGTTAAAGTCGGGGTATTGTGCTTCAAATTCAGTTACGATTCCATCAATTTCGGCCGCGGCGCCAAATATAGCACCGCTACGCATACAGGTTTCAGTATCATAGCCTAATAAAAGCGTTTCACCATCCAGTTTTACAACGGGCAGTTTATCTGTGAAATGATGCATGGCTTGCAGGCGCATTTGCAGGCCTGGTGAAATGACACCACCCCTGAAAGCTTTATTCTTTTGTACGAAATTGTAAGTTATGCATGTTCCTGCGCTTATTACAAGGTTGTTCTTTTCAGGGTTCATCATGTAGGCAGCCACGGCCAAACCCAGCCTGTCGGCCCCAAGGGTTTCAGCCGATGTGTACGCATTCATAATAGGTACATGCGTAGAATTAGTAAGTTTTATAAACGATTTTAGCTGACTGGCAAGTGCTTGTTCAATTTCCGGTGAATGATTTGTTACCGAGCAAAGAATACCCTTTTTAGGGGCGTAGCTTTCCAGCATTTCCGACAATTCCTCTCCTGCATCACTATCATCAAAACTGCGCGATTCTATTATTTTGTCCTGAGCGTCTATTATAGCAGCCTTAACACGGCTGTTACCCCAATCAATGCATAGGTTTGCTGACATTGCTGTGTATATTTAGAATGATACTGCCCAAAATAGTGAAAAATGTTATCAAATAAACAATTGTGGTAAATAATGATATGAGTTTTACTCAAAGATTGGGTATAGGTTCGTCACGTTGTATATTGCTTCCTTTATCCGGAGCATGTACTAAAGCATGTTTCTGCAATAGCAGGAAAAACAAATATACGAACAGGCCGAATTGAATTTCCAGCATAGGTTCAAATAATAAGGGCAGCAATGTCGATATCCAGACAGCAAAAAAGAAAAAGCTTTCCCTGCTGTTTTTCTTTAAAAGCCGTAAAGGGGCAAGTATCCAAAGAATGAATATAAGCATGGCAGGTATGCCACAAGCAAGGCATACTATCAGAAACTGGTTGTGTGGCAAAAGTTGACGCTCTTCATGTACCTGCGGATACCATTTTATATAACCTTTTTTCATCTCCGCCATCATATCGCCTGTACTCACACCGAGAAATGGGTGCTGCATAATCAGCTTTAATGCTATATCGTATGAGATAAGCCTCCCGATGTCGCTGTAATGGCCGGTTTTATCGCCTTCCTTATATTTTTCATAGCTGTAAAATTGATAATCTACACGTTTGCTAAGGGTAGGTATGTATTTTACCATTACTATACCCGTAATAAATAGGGCAGCAAGTACACCAATGCCTAAAATTTTATTCTTTTTTAAACCAATGTAAATTGCCCACATCACCATGAATAGGTACCATAATAATAGACCTGTACGCGCAGCCAGTAGATGCAGGTATATACCTGATGCTACCATTACGATGATAACAAACCATTTGGTACTTCTGGTTTGCAGTTTGGGCCACAAATAGGCGCACCATACAAAAAAGAGGTCAATACACAGGCTAAAGCGTATATGGTCGTTTTCGGCTGGCGTTGGCAATGTGTGTGCTATATGGTATTGTTCAATATAGTAGTTAAGGTGCTGCACTAATGGGTAAACGCTGTAAATAGTACCCCCTAATAGTAAGCAACCACTTATTACTGTGAACCAGGTTAATTGTTTTATAGAAAAAGCCGGTAGAAATGAAAAGGCTAGTGGTAACAAAAGAATGGGTAGTTTCACTTCCATATGCCTGCCCCAGTAGGCTTTGTCAATGCACCAGAAATACGAAAGTGCATACATGCCAACCCAGGCTACACCTAATAACCACCATTTTTGCTGCAGCCACCTTTTAGGGTTTATATTCCATAAGGTAGTGGCACCTAACACCATCATAGAAATAGAAAGTATAGCTCGCGAAAATAAGAAGCCTGCCACCATGGCTATCATACATACAATAGCTATATTGGTTTTGGATAGCAGTTTATCATTTATAAAATTATTTTTGCCCACAGCGCACAGTTAGTACATTCAATAAACGAACATAAAACAATTTTAGTGCAGGACAAGATAAAAACTCTTCTTTCGCAAATTCAAAATGGTGACTATGCTGCATTGGCACGGGGTATTACCTGGGTAGAAAACGAACTGCCGGGCTATGCGGACATATTACAGCATTTAAGTAATACGCACCACGCGCAAGTTGTAGGTATAACGGGTCCTCCGGGCGCTGGTAAAAGCACCCTGGTAAATGCCTTACTTCATTTTTGGCTGAATAAAGGGAAAAAAATAGCCGTTGTAGCAGTTGATCCTTCTTCGCCATTCAATTTTGGGGCACTGCTGGGAGACAGGATACGAATGAGTGAGTTTTACACACATCCTAATGTTTTTATACGCTCACTGGCCAGCAGGGGCGCATTAGGAGGGTTGAACCCTAAAATCATTGAGATTACAGATCTTATGAAACATGCCCCATTCGATTTGGTAATGGTAGAAACCGTAGGCGTAGGGCAAAGTGAGGTGGAAATAGCAGGCCTGGCTGACTGTACTGTTGTAACGCTGGTGCCTGAAGCTGGGGATGAGATACAAACCATAAAGGCCGGCATAATGGAAATTGCAGACATATTTGTAGTAAATAAGGCTGACCGGGATGCTGCTGAGTCACTGTACCGCAACTTGCGGATAATGGCTCATGAAAAAGCGGGTGATGACAGTGAAGTGCCGGTACTGAAAACCGTAGCTACTGAGCAAAAAGGAATAGATGAAGTGGCAAATGCTATAGAACAGTTTTTAGCTAAGCATAATAAAATTGATGAAAGAAGACTACACCTGCTAACAGAAAAAAGCTGGCAAATAATACAGGCCAAGCGTATGGGAGATATAGATAAAAGAGAACTAAAGAAAAAATTAACTGAGGAACTACAACAACCTGGTTTTAATATGTATAGCTTTACGAACAAATTTGTAACTCCCAGCAAATAATATACAGGCATTATAGCTTTATACCGGAATATGATAACATTGCCAAGTTATATAGAATACCTTATATCCTTTACCACTAGCTTGGCAATTAGTCTGTTTACAATACCACAGATAATATATATAGCTAACCGTAAAAGGCTTTTTGACCTACCTGATAATTTCAGAAAGGTGCATGAACGTCGTACCATTTCAAACCTAGGTGGAATAGGTATATTTTTCGCTTATCTTATCAGCACTTCTTTGTTTATTCATTTTTTCAAAAACTGGGAGATATACAGCAAATGGAACTACATAGTTGCAGCTTCGGCTATATTTTTTCTTGTAGGTATGACCGACGATCTAATAGCATTACGTGCTATGAAAAAATTAACGGCTCAATTGGTACCCGTAGCTATTATTATATTTGGTGCTGATATTCGTATAGAAAGCTTTCACGGCATATTTGGCATTGAAGAGTTACCTTATTTGTTCAGTGTAGCGCTTACAGGTAGCCTTTATTTATTTTTTACTAATGCATTTAATCTTATTGATGGTATCAACTGGTTGGCAGGCTCTATGGGTGTGCTTTCATCTTTTTGCTTTGGTATATTGCTGTTTATGGAAGGCCGTGAAGGCTCTGCTTGTATAGCTTTTACTATGACTGGCGCTATCATAGGGTTTTTAAAGTATAATATAACACCTGCCCGCATTTTTATGGGCGATACAGGGTCACTCCTGATAGGTTTTACGCTTATAGTATTATGTGTTATGTGTTTGGGTGGTTATACACCCGGTGCCCCTATCGCGTCGCTGATGCATACCCCCGGCTCAATGTTTACTATTAGTGTAGGCGTTTTATCAATTCCTCTTTTCGATTGTTTCAGGGTTTTCTTTTCAAGGTTGCGTAAGGGCAGGCCACCCTTCCTTGCCGATAGAACGCACATGCATCATTACTTGCTCGATCTTGGCTGTTCGCATTTACAGGCAGTTGGTATCATGATATCTGCAAATATCTTTTTACTTGTTTTAGCCTGGCTGTTGGAAGGTTTGAACCCTGCACTGGCAATAACAATTCTATTCCTGTCCGCTTGCTTATTGTTCTTTATACTTCGTACGCTGCGTAATAGTTATGTGGCCAAAAAAGAAAAGTTAAGCCTGAATGATCCGGGCACTATCAATTAGATTTATTTAAGTATTGGTTCCACGGTATAACCTTGTTCCCTTAGCAGATTAATAACACCTTTTTCTCCCCAAAGATGTCCTGCACCTACCGCAAAGAAAACGGAATGCTGATCCATTTTCTCTATTATTTTCTCTATCCATTTTTGGTTTCTGCTATCTAAGAATCCCGTCAGGTCAATATCTTTCGATTGTTGTATTAATGCATGCAAGTGAGGAAGGTCTTGCTTTTTATAAACCTGTATTAGTTTGCGATACTCTTTTTTTTGTTTTTCAAGGTCATCAATAGTTTCATTTATGTCTTTTACTACACTGTCGGCAGCAAGATTATCAAAAAGTTCAAGTTGCTGCGCTGCAGTTTCAAGGCCACTTATTTCTTTATGCTCATTTTTGGCAATATCTGTAATATTTGCCTCGTAGGATAAAGGTGTTTTACAATCTGCAAGTAAGGAAGTTAATATTGATTGTATTACAGCGGGTTTCATCGGTTCAAATTGCGCTATATCCATACCCAGGCTGTCAGCAACAATTTGTTTTAGTTTATTGTATTCCTCATCTGTAAAATAGTCGCTTAGTTTTTTGCCGGAATTATCCAGCATGCCCATAGCTATTTCCATTGTCAGGCCGTCATCATCCATATCCAGCTCAAGGCATAATTCCCGGCTATTATGCAAGCTTTGCGCCATTACAGGTGTCCATACATAATCTTCGGGGCAAATAAGATGAATCGTACCGAATAAATAGGACGCGTCTCGCAGGTTTTTACTGCTAATGCGCCATAATAGCGATCTCCCGTTGCGTACATCGGGTTGGGCACTGGCTTTTATACTAAAAAAGCATAGTACAAAAGCTGACAGGTAAAGAAATAATTTCTTCATGCAATGAGGTTACTCGAATATTAGGGTAGCTAATCCTATGCCAACTCCTATTATCATGGCTACTATTTTTTGCCAGGTAAGCATATGTTGTCTAGTGCCGCTCTCAAAAAATATAGTGGTAGATATATGTATAAAAGCTCCGGCAACAACAGGTATAAGCACAATAATAGCCTGCGACATGAAATAGTACTTGTGGCCAAGTAGTGTGGCCAATATGCTTGATAAAGGTGTTATTGCCGAAAACCCAAAAAGCACGCCTAATGCCTTTGCTTTGCCACTGGTGGCCGATACCAGCATCGCTGCAAGCATGGCTTCGGGTATTTTATGTGCTGCCACCGCCATATATAGCGATGGCGCAGTTGCGCCCATACGGTAATTGAAGCCAAGTGGTAATCCTTCCATAAAAGCATGCACACTCAAACCTGTTAATATTGAAGCCAGCGGAATATGGTGTTCATTGTGGGTGGGGTGTACATGCACATGGCCATGCTCAACACCATGTGTAAAGCGCTGTATAAGCAATTGTAAAAAAAAGCCGCCCAATAGCAAAAAGCCTGCTTGCGCGTTTAGTTCTTCAAATGTTTCGGGTAGCAGATGCAAAAAAGTAATGCTCAGCAAAAAAGATCCTGAAAAAGCCAGTAACAGGTGCATTTGCTTATCTCCTAAGCGGCTTGTCCACAATGGAATGGTACCTCCGGCAAAAGTGATGAGGAATAACAATATGTTATACAGCATAAAAGCGCGTTGCAGATTGCAAAAGTACACCCTTTTAACTAATGCTTATTAATAATATGCTATCGGTATATTTCGAAAACAACAACGGGTTTCAATTTTCTAATATTTGTTTTAAAAACTGTGTGTTAGTAATTTTAAAACCAGATGAGCATTTTAGATTTTAACAGGCCGGTGTACAACAATCATGAAATTGGCACTGGTAAGCTGCTGATAGCCGACCCATTTCTTGCCGATGCAAATTTTTCACGTTCTGTTGTGTTGTTATGCGAACACGGCGAGGACGGTACTGTCGGCTTCGTGCTAAACAACCGTACCGATATAATGATAGGCGACTTGCTGCCCGAGATAAGTGCAGCCACATTGGTTGTTAACCAGGGCGGGCCTGTACAAACAGATACTTTACACATGATTCACCGCTTACCCGATGTTTTGGGTGGCAATCAGGTTACGGACAATGTGTTTTGGGGAGGCTCTTACGAAGTGTTGCAAGCAATATTGGCGGGTAATACTTATGATGCAGATACTCTGCAATTGTTTGTAGGGTATTCTGGTTGGT
>CBFGNI010000031.1:0-18900 GCA_965650105.1 uncultured bacterium
ACGCTGTAGAGCTGGAGAAATGGGTCAGGCAAAAAAAGCAAAAAATCAAGGTTTGATTAGACTATTTGGTTTCATTTATCAATCAACGTTTACTGTAGCTTACAGAACCTATTTGTTAAATGTTGAATAAACTCTATTTTTTGTTCTAAATAATTTTTTAGATTATATTATTATCGTAATATTGCGATATATATTAGAAGATGGGAATAACCAAAACAGATCTATTTACCAAAAAACAGAATGAACTGGCAGCTATGGCTAAGGCGCTGGGTCATCCTGCCCGTATAGCCATATTGCAAGAGTTAATTAAGTCTAATACCTGTATATGTGGTAGCCTGGTGGAAGAGCTGGGGCTGGCACAGGCAACTATCTCGCAACATCTTAAGGAACTGAAACAAGTAGGTTTGATACAAGGTACTATAGAGGGTACCAGCGTGTGTTATTGCATCAATCCCAAAGTATGGTTGCAATACAAAGCATTCTTCACTAATTTTTTCAGGGAGCTGCCTGATAACCAAAATTGCTGTTGATATTTTTTTGTCTGCCTATATCGTAATATTACAATGATTAAAAACGTAAATAAAATGAATAACGAACAAGCTTTAAAAGAAATGGTGAGGCAAAAGTATAGTGAAATCGCTATACAGGATAAGGAAACAAATACAGCCTCGTGCTGCGGATCGGGCAGTTGCAGCACGGAAGTGTATAACATTATGAGTGATGACTATACAAAGCTGGAAGGCTACAATCCCGATGCTGATTTAGGATTAGGCTGCGGACTACCGACAGCGTTTGCACAGATCAAGCCCGGAGATACAGTCATTGACTTAGGCAGCGGTGCAGGGAACGATTGTTTTGTAGCGCGTTCTGTTACGGGGGAGAAAGGGAAGGTGATTGGTATTGACTTTACCGAGGCCATGATAGAAAAAGCACGTGCTAACGCCGAAAAGCTGGGCTTTAATAATGTAGAATTCAGGGCGGGGGATATTGAAAAAATGCCGGTTGGCGCGGGTATTGCAGATGTAATTGTAAGTAATTGTGTATTGAATCTGGTGCCGAATAAAGACAATGTGTTTAAAGAGATATACCGTGTACTGAAGACAGGCGGGCATTTCAGTATATCTGATGTCGTGCTTGTCGACAATCTACCTGATAAGCTAAAGTCTGCTGCTGAAATGTATGCGGGCTGCATATCGGGTGCTATACAACGTGAAACATACCTGAATCTGATTCACGAAAACGGCTTCAAAAACGTAACAGTGCAAAAAGAAAAACAGATCATCATACCGAATGATATTCTTGCCAATTACTTGGACCAGGATGAGATCGAAGCATACAGAAACAGCAAGGGCGGTATTTTTAGTGTTACTGTTTATGCTGAAAAGCAGGAAAGTTGTTGTGTACCCGGTTCAGGCTGTTGCTAATCCAATCAATCATAAAAGTATTAATTTATATATGAGCGCAAATAATTGCAACCCGGCAAATAAAAGAAAGAGCCTTAGTTTCCTTGATCGTTATTTAACGCTTTGGATATTCCTTGCCATGGCACTTGGTGTTGCATTAGGGTATTTCATTCCGGGTACTGCCGGCTATATCAATTCATTCTCCAGTGGCACAACCAACGTGCCATTAGCCATTGGGCTTATACTGATGATGTACCCTCCGCTTGCAAAAGTACATTACGAGAAAATGGGAGAAGTATTTCGTAATACCAGGGTGCTGGGTGCTTCTTTACTGCTAAACTGGATTATTGGTCCTATCCTGATGTTTGCACTTGCTGTATTGTTCTTGCACGGCTATCCCGAATATATGATCGGCCTAATCCTTATTGGTTTGGCCCGTTGTATAGCCATGGTTATTGTTTGGAATGAGCTTGCCGAAGGGAATAGAGAATATGCGGCCGGACTGGTTGCTTTGAACAGCATCTTCCAGGTATTATTATACAGTGTGTACGCATACGTTTTTATAACTGTATTACCACCGCTTGTTGGCTTGAAAGGACTAGAGGTAAATATTACGATCAGCCAAATAGCGCAAAGTGTAGCTATCTATCTCGGTATTCCGTTTGCTGCAGGGATAATCAGCCGTTATGCATTTATACGTCTGAAAGGCAAGGACTGGTTTCAGAACAAATTTATTCCTTTTGTGTCACCAATCACTCTTATTGCATTATTGTTTACCATCACGGTTATGTTCAGCCTCAAAGGCGAGCTCATTGTGCACATACCTATGGATGTGTTGCGTATAGCTATTCCACTGGTTATCTACTTTGTAATTATGTTTATGGTTAGTTTCTTTTTTGGTAAATATATGGGGGCTGATTACTCAAGGTCTGCATCGATAGCCTTTACAGCTGCTGGCAACAATTTTGAACTGGCTATAGCTGTAGCGATCGGTGTATTCGGCATTAATTCGGATCAGGCTTTTGCCGGAGTTATTGGACCACTTGTGGAAGTTCCTGCATTGATCGCTTTGGTTAATGTTGCCTTCTGGCTCCGAAAGAAATATTATGGTAAAGCAGGTAATTCAGTTCAGACAACTCAATAAAACAAATCTTATGAAAATTGCACTTTTCTCAGACATTCATGCCAATCTCCCTGCGTTGGAGGTAGTGCTGGCTGATATGGAACAACGTAAACCTGATGCTGTGTACTGCCTTGGTGATCTGGTTGGATATAACATTTGGCCTAATGAAGTAATAGCAGAAATATGTAAAAGGGGCATACCTACTATTGCAGGTAATTATGACTTTGGTATCGGGCGCAGCAGCGATGACTGCGGTTGCGCTTATAAAACGGACGAAGAACGTGAAATGGGGAAGGTATCTATTTCTTTTACTAACCAGATTGTTGGATCTGAGGAGCGAGCTTATCTCCGCAGCCTCCCAGCCCATATTCGTATAGAATATCAGCTGAATAATGACAAGCTAAATTTGCTGCTTGTACATGGCAGTCCGAGAAAGATCAACGAATACCTGTTTGAGGACCGGGACGAAAAAAGCATGCTGCGTATAATGGTTGATGCCAATGCTGATATCATGTGTTTTGGACATACACACAAGCCTTATCATAGGATACTTTCGCAAACAACAGCGCATGATATCAGATTTCGGCATGCGATCAATATCGGATCTGTTGGTAAGCCAAAGGATGGGAATGCAGACGCTTGTTATGTTATACTTACTATTGATGAACAATCTTCAGTTCTGGCCAAGGATACTGTGATTGTTGAATTCATACGTCTGCCCTATGATGTAGAAAAAGCAGCAAAAGCTGTAGAGCAAAGCCCTCTGCCAAACGGTTATGCAAACATGCTTCGCCACGCATAAGCCATACAAATATAGACTTGATAGTTTTGCGACTGATTAGATACATGAAATGTGAATATCCAATCTCTCCTTTACGACATGCATAGCGACCGTGTGGATTTGAAATGATCAACATGTTGCAATTTTTATTTTTCCAACCGGTAAACATCGGGATAATAGCTAACAGATGTATCGCTCACATCTGCTGTCATATACAGTACAAAAATAGGTACTGGCTGTTGTAGTGTTTCAGTCACCGGCTTCTGCCCACGTACGCAGGCACGTAAAAAGTTACTATCTACCTTTCCAGGGGCTAGTAACATCGCCAGTGCTTCAGGTTTTTCAATACGAATACAGCCATGGCTATAATATCGCTGCGATGATGCGAATGCAGACTTCAGATTCGTATCATGAAGGTAAACACTATAAGGAGAGGTAAGATTGAATTTGATAACGCCTAACGCATTATCGCAGCCTGTTCCCTGCCGGAGTTGATAAGGGAAATTGCTTTTACTCAGTTTGCTCCAAGGTACATCCCTTGCATCTATTATTACTCCATCCTGGTTAAGGACCTGTATATTCATTACATTCAAGATTGCAGGATTCTTTTTACTTGCCGGCAGCAACTCATTGACAGCGATACTGCGTGGAACATGCCAATAAGGATAAAAAATAATCTGGTCGAGGTAGGCAGCAAACCTAGGTGTCCTGGTACTGGGTTTTCCAGCAACAATTTTCATATCCAGCAATGGGAAATTTACATTGTAATATTTGAGTTGTGCACTGGCAACATTTACAAGAATAAAACGGTTGAACCTAAAATGCAACACCCAACGGTAGCAGTTCAATGTATTAGCCAATTGTTTTTCTGTAGAGCTATTGTTATTCCTGATAGCTATTGCCATAGCCTGTTTCAATAACAGGTATTCATGGGAGTCGGGCTCGAAGCCAGCGGCAATCCTACGCATATCAGCTTCGGAGCGTACTAAGGACAAGGCAGCCACAATATCATCTTTGTCCTGCTCGCGGTAAGCACTTCCTAAGGCATCATAACTCACACGATCCGGGGAACTAGCTCCGAGACTTAGATCTGTAAAATAAGCAAGCAGACCATCCACCAACCAACGCTCCTGTTGTGCTATCGAGGCACCGGGACGTTCATAAAGGTCAGCATAATGATAGTCGTACTTGTCCAGTCCGGCAAAACGGCAGCTATCAAGCAGGTGTTGAAAAGTCTGCATTACCGTAGTGTACCGATCCAGGCAAAGATACTCATTACAGCTCGTATCGACCCTCGAGAGCAATTCAGGATACATCAGTGCCGGCTCTTGTTGCGCGTAGAGCCGGTAATAGGATAGGGATAACAGTATTAAATACAGCCAGCGTTTCATAGCAGTAATTTTAAGGTACCAAAGCACCAAAACTAACTGGCACAATGTCTATTGCTGATGATGATACAGCGAACAAAAAATGATTGTTGTCAGCTGTTAGTAAATGATATGATTCAGTATTGGTACTGACTGTGATCAGCCTCGTAAACAACTTACTGCAATAGCTTACCTTACATATAACAGGCTATAAAAACCGATTATGGAAAAGATAATAGTGACCACAGATCTTTCTGCTAACTCACGTTCGGCGATGCGCTTTGCTATACAACTGGCAGCGCAACGCAATGCGCAAGTAGTATTTCTATATGTCTATCAAGTGCTTCGTGCTTCTTTCTGGTCGGATGAGCTCTATGCATACTATGTGGAGCGTCAAAAAGAAAATGCACTACAAGAACTGAGGCCAGTAGTTCGCTCTGTATATCGCTCGCTGGATAAATCTCCGTTTAATCATGAAGTGGTCGCCTATCATAACCTGGATGTTACAGAGGGCATTCTCGAATATGCCCACATTTCTAAGGCATCTTATATCTGCATCAGCACCCGTGGTGCAGGCACTATACGCAAGTTATTTGGTACACACACTGCTGCACTTCTAGAGCGATCATCCATACCGGTCATCTGCATTCCGGCACGCCAGCATGTGTATCCTATTCATGAGGTGATATATTCCTCCGATATGACAAATTATATGCATGAGCTCAAAGAAGTTATTGATTTTGCACGGCCCATGCAGGCAAGTGTTACTCTGCTTCATATAGCATATAACTACGAGTTCCGTACCGATATACAACTTATGGAGGATACTCTTCAAAAGCAATTCAGTTATCCTGTACATGTAGCCTATTGCAAACGTGATACTAATTATACTATGCCAGAAGATCTCGAAGCATTTATTAAACAAATCAAACATGTCATACTTGTTCTATTCAGCGAGCAACAACAAGGAATGTGGAATCGTTTCCTGATACCCGGCAATGCACGCGAAATGGCTTTTCATGCCAGTCAAATATTTATCAGCTTCCCTAAACGTGTAATGGAATAGCAGCTTAGTTCCTCGAAACAATCATCATGAGAATCAACAAGGAATAGCATTAGAAGAAGAACACCTTTTACATTCAGTATAGCTGCTAATTATTTTTGCTGATTACATCCCGGATATCCTGGATCATTTCTACTTGTAGCCGCTGTAATTCGAACAAGGTTTTCATCTGCTCGGAGATTAGGAGATCCAGCTTCTCGTGCATGTTTCGAATTTCGATTTCTGATTTCAGGTTGACCATATAGTCATTTACCCCTCTTTGTCTGTCCTTGCTCTCCTTCCTGTTCTGACTCATGATGATAATTGGTGCTTGTATCGCTGCAACAGTGGAGAGAATCAGGTTCAGGAGAATGAAGGGATAGGGATCGAAACCATGCGTATATACACTGTTATACAGTATCCATATACCCATAGCCGCCAGGAAAGAAAGAACGAACAGCCAGCTACCACCAAAAGCAGCCACCTTATCTGCAACGCGGTTGGAAAGAGAGATATTCTTTTCTTCAAACTCATATAACTTGTTAGAAATGAGGTTCTCTTCTTCTATTGCCTGCAGTACGATACGGTTCAGCTTACCAATCTGCTCAGTCTCAGTAGCTAATAAATCTTCCATCTTATTATCATCCATAATGAATTGTATTATAAATGGGCCATAAATATTGGTAGCTTGTGGTCTTTGATAACCTGACAGGAGAAATTCTTATGCAGTAATTCTGAGAAGCTATTGCGCCCGAAAGCACCATTAACCAACAGCGCATCACCCTTATCAGCGATCCATGTGGCAAAGTATTTTTTAGGTTCTGCCTCAAGCTTGTAAAAGCTAACATCTTTAAAGTGCCGCGTCGCCAATTCCTTCATATAAGCCAGGTCAGGGATAGTATCATTGTCTGTAGAAGCATATACAACGACAGTGCTTAGGTTGGAAAGTTCAGGAAACAGATACGAGAATTGTTTCAGGGCAAACACAGCAGTCTCACTTCCATCATAAGCGATGATAACACTCTGCGGGAAAGCGTAACTTTCCGGAACCAAGATAATTGGACATTCTGCTTTATGTAGTGTATCTTTCAGATATTCTTTCTGGCTAATCTCACCAAGATTCTCATAGAACAACTCACTGCTTAGCACCAGTAAGTCTGCATAGCGGGTTTCTTTTTCGATAGCAGGCAATATTTTGACCTGATAATCAGAATGAACACGATACTCAATATTGTGTTGTTTGCAATAAGCCTCGAATTTTTTAATATTTGTCTCAATCGCAGACTCATCATTAATAACATCAGGATAGTATAGCGGTGCTGACATACTTAAGTAGTAAACCATCACATCGGTATAATCGATAGAAGGAAGAAATATGCCAGTAAGTAATACGGGTGAGAGTTCGTTCAACCTCGAAATAAACCGAAGAGAACTCTCGGAGAAATGTGTGCCGTCAAAAACAGCCAATACTTTTTTCATAGGATGATTTTGTTCAAAAGTCGCAAGACTCACTACTCTATATGGTGACAGGGGTCAATAAATACTATGATAGTAATCATCGCGTTCTTATTCAGTTTCGTCTGACTACGAAATAAAAAGAATACTGCATAGGTATTTGTTTAGTTAACAGTTGTCAGCAGTTTTACTGATAACTATCATCACTCTGAGCATAGATACATAGTAGGTTTGTGACACAATTATTTGTATGAATATTAGTTTCCACGGTGCAGCAAGAACAGTGACCGGTTCTAAACACTTATTGGATATTGCGTCAGATACGCGAATTCTCTTAGACTGTGGCCTGTTTCAGGGCATGGGGAAGGACACCGTAGCCTTGAATGAGCATTGGGGATTTGATCCGGCTACACTCTCACACGTCATCATTTCTCACGCACATATCGATCATATTGGTCTGCTGCCACGCTTGGTCAGAGATGGTTATCAGGGAAAGATATTCTGTACGCCAGCTACTGCTGCATTAGCAAAGATCCTGCTCGTAGATTCTGCCCGGATACAGGAATCCGATATCAGTTATGTCAACAAACAACGCAGCAAACAGGGTAGGGAATTGGTGCACCCGCTCTATTCACTGGAAGATGCTGAAGCAGTATTTCCATTGTTTGAGACCATACCTTATGGAGAACATTACAAAATCGACAAGGGCATTACACTGTACTACACAGACTGTGGGCACATTCTTGGCAGTGCAGCTATTAACCTTGAGATTGTGAGAGATGGCATATCACGAAGCCTTTGTTTCAGTGGCGATGTTGGCCGATACCATGATATGATCCTGCGCGCCCCAGATACCTTTCCACAAGCAGATTATATTATCCTGGAATCTACATACGGCGATCGCTTGCATGATCTGCTGACGGTAGCTACAGAACAATTGCTGGAACAGATCACCGATACTTGCTTGCACCGACATGGGAAACTTATTATTCCTGCCTTCAGCCTGGGGCGTACCCAGGAGATACTCTACCTGCTTAACCGACTGGAGATAGAAAATCGTTTGCCCAAACTAACCTATTACGTAGATAGTCCGCTGTCAGTAAAGATCACTGAGACTATCAAACACTATCCAGACTACTTCAATGCACAAGTAAAAAACCTGCTGAAAAAAGATGAAGATGTGTTTTCTTTTTCTGGCCTTACCTATATCGAAGATGTCCGCCAATCTATAGCACTCAATGACTCTGATACACCCTGCGTGATTATCTCAGCTTCAGGGATGGCAGAGGCTGGACGTGTTAAACATCATATTGCGAATAATGTTGGAAGTACCGCTAATACGATCCTGCTGACCGGTTATTGTGAGCCGCGGTCTCTGGGAGGAAGATTAAAGCAACAACCATCAGAGGTACATATATTTGGTAAGACTTTTCTCGTTCTTGCCACTATCGCAGAGATACGCAGCCTTAGCGCTCATGGCGACTACGAGGACCTATGCCAGTGGCTTTCCTGCCAGGATCCAAGGCTCGTAAAAAAAATATTTCTGGTACATGGTGAGTACGCAGTGCAGCAAAATTTTAGGGAGCGGCTATTGCACGAAGGGTTTTCCAATATTGAAATACCTGATTTACATCAGCAATATTCATTGGAAGACTAAAAGAAATAGGCAATGAATATAAATAAAGAAATGCAAATATCAGAGGATTTTACACCAGTAGGTTCCCAAAGCGAAACTGAGTTTCTTGAAGGACCACATTCACGCTGGACAGAATTAAAATTTCTGCTGAAAGTGATGCGCCAATTTTTCTATGGATTCCGTAAACTCCATTTCATTGGGCCCTGCGTTACGGTTTTCGGCAGCGCAAGGTTTACTGAAGATCACCCTTATTATCATCTGACACGTCAGTTGTCCGCATCTATCTCACGTCTGGGTTTTACTATCATCACTGGTGGTGGGCCAGGACTCATGGAAGCTGCTAACAGAGGAGCCAGAGATGTCGGTGGCAGATCCGTAGGTTGTAATATTATCCTGCCCAAAGAACAGCATCCCAATAAATACCTCGACAAATGGGTAGACTTTGATTATTTCTTTGTGCGCAAGACACTGCTCAGCAAATATTCCTACGCCTTTGTGGTTATGCCTGGCGGTTACGGCACCCTAGATGAATTTTTCGAAGCCATTACGCTAATACAAACCGGTAAATTTCAGCGCTTCCCCATAATATTGATGGGCAAGGATTACCATCGTGATCTTTACGAGCATATCCAGCGATTGGTAATGGAACATACAATCGATCAAGCCGACATCAATCTGTTCCTCTGGACAGACTCTATTGAGGAAGCGGTCAACCATATTAACCGCTATGCTATTGAAGGTTTCAATCTGAAGAAGAAACGAAAGTATCAGCCGGTTAGCTTGTTGGGTGAACGCAGATAACGTAATTATTACATTACATACGAGTGGTTATTATGCGATTAATAATTCAAATTCATAAGACAACACCTGCAACCATTAGCAGGTTAGTATCCTCTATGATACAATCATGATGAAAAATTCATTTTAAAATTCATTTTTGATTGTAACTTAGTAGTATAGAATATTTTTATTGGAGAGCAAAAAATATGAGTACGAAGCACTGTTCAATAATGCTGCCATCGGGATCATCATTGTCAATAGTGAAGGCAGTATCTTACTGGTCAACCAGTTTGCCCTGAATCAGTTTGGTTATGAACCGGGAGAACTGGTTGGTAAAAAAATAGAGGTGCTGATACCTCGTCGTTTTAAAGAACGACATGAACATCACCGTGATTACTATCATAACCATAACCCGCATAGCCGCCCCATGGGCAGAGGCCTAGACCTTTTTGCAGTAAAAAAGAATGGTGCGGAATTTCCTGTAGAGGTAAGTCTCAGTACCTATACAAATAGTGCAGGTCAGTTCAGTATCGCCTTCGTCAGCGACATCACTATTCGTAAAGAATCTGAGACTGCGCTGGTGAAGTTAAACGCAGAACTAGAACGGAAAGTAAAGGAACGCACCCAGTCGCTACAGGAAGCATTGGAGAAGGAAAAAGAACTCAATGAGCTGAAATCACGTTTTGTTTCCATGGCGTCCCATGAGTTCCGCACGCCACTTAGTACAATTCTTTCCTCGGTATACTTGGTTTCACAATACACCACAACAGAAGATCAACCTAAAAGGGATAAGCATGTGCAGCGCATCATATCCTCGGTGAACATGCTTACCGATATTCTTAATGATTTTCTCTCGGTAGGTAAAATAGAAGAAGGAAAAATACAAGTGCGCCTGTCAGAGTTGAGCATTGAAGAAGCGATCAATAGTCTAATCAGTGAGATCAATCCAATTCTCAAACCTGGCCAAAGCATACACTACGAGCATAATGGGGATACAAAATTAAGACTAGATGCCACTCTGTTACGTCATATATTGATGAACCTGGTCTCGAATGCTATTAAGTTCTCCCCCGACCAGGCAACAATACGGATCCGTACAGAGATGACAGGCGCAGCATTGATTTTGCAGGTGTTGGATGAAGGAATGGGTATATCAGAAGAGGATCAGCAGCATTTATTTCAGCGCTTCTTCCGTGGTGCTAATGTGACTAATATTCAGGGAACGGGCCTTGGCCTGCATATTGTGGCTAAATACGTAGAACTGCTTCAGGGTGCCATAAGCTGTGCCAGTGAGATTGGTAAAGGTACAAATTTCACTATCACATTTCAACTTTAATGAATGTTATGAAAAAGATACTACTGATAGAAGATAATACGGAAATCCGGGAGAATATGTCAGAGATACTGGAGCTTTCAGGCTACCAGGTGTTTACTGCTCCTGATGGGAAACAAGGGGTATCTGCCGCGGTAAGCAACATGCCCGATATAATTATTTGCGATATCATGATGCCGGTTCTTGATGGTTACGGCGTTATACATATGCTTCAGAAAAATGCCGATACACGCAACATACCTTTTATATTTCTAACGGCAAAAGCTGAAAGGGATGAAGTACGTAAAGGTATGTCCTTGGGTGCTGATGATTATATCACCAAACCCTTCAATGGCACTGAACTGCTTAATGCCATTGAGAGCCGCCTGAAGAAAAATGAATTGCTGCGTATGGACTTGGCTCAGGGCCCTCAGGGCATCAGGGATATCGTCAGCCACGTGGGTAGCCGAGATATGGTGCAGTTGATAGAAGAGGAAGGCCATAGCCATCAGTACAAACGGAAACAAGTCATCTATACAGAAGGGCATCATGCCCTGCGGCTTTTCTATGTGCAAAGCGGCCGTGTGAAGACCTATAAAACCAATGATGATGGCAAGGAACTGGTAACAGGAATCTTTAATGCGGGAGAATTTTTTGGTTATGTACCCATACTTGAGCGCACAGCTTATAAGGAAACTGCAGAAACACTTGACGAAAGCGAGATTGCAACGATACCGCGTGACAGTTTTGAAGAGCTCATTTATACCAATCCCGAAGCGCTGAAAAAAATGGTGGCTATACTCGCCCGTAACATTTCCCAGAAGGAAGAGCAGCTATTGGGCCTGGCTTATAACTCACTTCGAAAAAAAGTAGCTAATGCCTTGATTGCGGTGCATGAAAAATACCAACGAGAGGATGTACAAACAACCAGTATTGATATCAGTAGGGAGAACCTGGCAACGATAGCAGGTACTGCCAAGGAATCCCTTATCCGTACACTAAGTGATTTTAAAGAAGAGAAAATGATCGATATAATAAAAGGAGAAATACTCGTACTTGACGAGCAGAAATTGCGAAGGCTTATGAACTAGCCATCATCTGCATATATTCGTTGAAACCGTTGCGGAGCGTATTAAACTCCTGTTCCATTTTATACATATCGCGGCGTAGCGATTCCTGTGATACCTTAGCTGAACCGTCACGTGCTTCGGGAGAAAGCCGCAGGATATCACGTCGCACCAGTGCAATGACTGCATCCTTATTGAGAAGCATATTCTGGAAGTGCTCTAACCGATCCAGCACTTCTTTACTAACGTTGGCTTTCACAACTTCTGCAATACGCGTTTTCATATACACATTCTCCTGCTGCTGGAAATCCAACATCCTGAGCCAGGTGCTCACTTCATATCTTTCCTGTTCTTGCTGTATGCTCATTTCTGTTATCAAGGTCTAAAACTCTTTAGTAAAGATATTGTGCGCCGTATGTACGGATGCTTATAATAATCAGTAAAGTAGATGATCTTCGTTATCCAAGGCACAGTCTTCAGGTTATTTATGGTTCGTGCGGCAACACTATTAACCATCATTGGCGTCATTGCAATAGTTAAAATCATGGTAACTGAATGGGTTTATGACAGCAGTTGGCCTTTATCTTGTGCTGGCTAACCTCGATTTTCGGGCTTAGGTACGGAATACCCAGGTTCATGCCACGTACGATAAATAAGCTTCCAAATACGAATAGTACCAACGGCACCCATTGTCTTATCCGTCCAGCAGAGAACAGTTTAATTCTGCTCCGCATTACTGTTATGCCAAGCAGCATAGGCAGGGTACCTGCACCGAAAGCATACATCAGCATGATTGCTTGCAGACTACTTCCTGCTGCCATGCTCAATGACAAGGCCATATATACTAACCCACAGGGTAGGAGCCCGTTCAGCATCCCGGCCAGTAACATCGCAGTTGGGGAGGGATGGCCCATAAGACGTCCTAACTGTAGCTGCACGACGCCCATCCATGGCAGTGAGATCTTACCCTTGGGAAAGAAACTCCATAGCCCTGCCAGTAATAGCAGCAGCCCTGTACCCATCGCTACATATTGCTGCCAGCGTGGGTCAAATAAAGATTTGAATGAATATAGAAACCATCCCAGCAGCGCATAAACTGTAATGCGCCCGCTATGATACAAAAGTATAGCAACCCATTTACGGTACCCTTTCCATGTACGGAAGGGTAGCACCAGCATTATAGGGCCACACATACCTGCGCAATGCAGGCTGCCGGTTAGCCCCATTGCCAGAGCGGTTAACAAGGCAACGTTGATCATGGTTTAATATTGAATGGCGTTTCCTGATAGTACGATTTGTTTCCAGCTGTCCATCGTAGTTTTACCAAATAGTGCTTGGTAGCTGCTAGTTCGCTTACTGCCAGGTGGTAAATCCCTTCGTCGGTATCCAGCGGAAAAGTCCGGTCACAGGCAGCATTCACTTCGGAATAGAAAACTACCTCACCATGAACCGGTATATGGCGAAATTCTTCAGGTAACTGTATAAGCAACTGTTTGTCTTCTTGATAGAGCCGCACAGGTGCCGACAACCCTGCCTGATTCTTACTGGCATCAATCACATCCTGATACTTGAGCTCTTGATTATAATAATCTCCGGAGACCAGGTCGAAAGTTTGATGCATACTTTTTGTTACCAGCGTAACAATTAATACAACGAAAGCCAGGTATAAAAGGGTAATCTTTGTACCCCAGCCAATCTTTATAATAGTCATAAACAGTAATATTAATTCGTCATAAAAGGGCCTAGAAAAGCAGTTGTAATAGTCTTGATCTTTTTATTGTGTTCATATACACCGATCTCTAACAATGTCTTGCGACGCCTTATCTGGCTGGCATCCATAGTGATAAATAGCGAGCCTGAGCTGGCATCCTCTTTCGGAATATCCAGTTGTTTTTCTCCTACAAGCGCTATAGTACCTCGGAAGTTCTCTGGCCGCAGTTCCAACGTCTTAGCTTCATAGGTCTTATTGAGAAGGCGATAGTTATACAGGTTACTGATACGTCCATCTTTTTCCTGGTAGAGTTGTCCAGGGGTACGAAGTAATGATATTCCTACATCGGTTCTGCTAGCCAATAGGTAAACAAGTATACCAAGTAATACAACCATGACAGCAGAATACGCTTTCATGTGCTTAGTAAAATGAAAAGGGGTTTTATTTGCAATGTTGTTTTCAGAAGCGTACCTGATCAGCCCTTCAGGAAGATTTACCGCACGCATCATATGATCACATGCGTCGATGCAAGCTGTGCAGTTGATACATTCCAACTGTGTACCGTTCCGGATATCAATGCCTGTGGGACATACTTTTACACATTGCGCACAGTCAATGCAATCTCCAATTTGTCGCGCTTGTTGTTTGTTGAATTTACCTCTTGGTTCACCCCGTTCATAATCATAACTAACGTTGATGGAATTTTTATCCAGCAATACACCCTGCATCCGTCCGTAAGGACAAACCACTGTGCACACCTGCTCGCGGAACCAAGCATAGACAAGGAAGAAAATAGTTGTGAACAGTGCAATGGAAGCCAGACCGCCTGTATGCTTACCAACCGGTTCGGTAATTATATGTTCCAACTCATCGATACCAATGATATAGGCAAGGAAGGTGTTAGCGATCACAAAACTAATTAGCCAGAATACAATCCATTTGCCGGTTTTACGCAATATCTTATCGGTATGCCAGGGTGCTTTCGCCAGCAATTTCTGCCGTGCGGCATCTCCTTCAAACCAATATTCCACTTTGCGAAATACCATTTCCATAAAAATGGTTTGTGGGCAAGCCCATCCACAAAAGATGCGGCCAAATACAACAGTGAACAAGGCAATGAATACAATAAATATGATCATGCCTAACCCGAAAATGAAAAAATCCTGTGGCCAGAATATTTGTCCGAATAAGATGAATTTGCGCTCCAGGATATTGATCAGAAAAAAAGGATGCCCTTTTATTTTTATAAAGGGGAGACAGAAAAATATAGCCAGATATAAAATACTTAGGTAAGTACGTGCGAGGTAATATCTTCCGCGAGGTTTTTGTGGGAAAACCCAAACACGTTTACCATGCTGATCGATTGTGGATACAGTATCACGAAATGTATTGGTATTAGCCTGCATAATGATCTTTAAATAATATTAGACTACGGATTAACTGCCATTGCAACGCTGTCTGCTGTTACAGCATCTTCCTGATAGAGGTCTCCTTGCTTTTCTTTTGGAACCTGGGGTTTACTACCTCGCAATGATTTTACATAGCTGCTGATTTCGGAAATCTGTTTTGGTGAGAAGTCATCTTTCCAGCTTTTCATCCCTTTATCAGGCCATCCATACTTAATAGTTTTGAAAATATCCTGCAGACCACCACCATGTAGCCAGTAGTCGTCTGTAAGATTAGGGCCCACGCCACCACCACCATCCTTAGCGTGGCAAGCAGCACAGGTAGTTTGGAAAAGGTTTTGCCCTGATGCGATACCCCCTGCATCAAGCATCACTACCGTATTTTCATCTACATTATTAGCTGATTTAGCCAGGTAAGCCTCTTTTTCCGCTTCTCCTTTTTCCACCTCAGCGGTATACTCCTGCAATGAACTTGGGCCATTGCCGCCCATGTGGTAATAGAACATGTACACTACCGCAACCAATATAGTCAGGTAGAACCCATATTTCCACCATGGAGGCAGGCTGTTATCCAATTCTTTGATACCATCATAGTCATGGTCTAGCATGATGTCTTGTTCTTTTTCGACAGCTACAGCTTTGTTGAAGCGATCCCAGAATGGCTTGCTGACCAATGCCTTCGCTTGCTTCGCAGTCTCCGGCTTACCACTGAGCAGCCTTACCAGCATAGCCATCGTAACAAGCATCGATACGATGACCATCAATTCCAGCAGGATCACGCCCATCAGCAGGTAGAAGTCCGCAGCGGCAATACCGGCTATGATCTGCGGCGCTTTCGCTGCTGCCTGCTCTTGCGCAAAAACCTGGGTCAATGGTAAGAGCAGTAACGCTAAGGTCAGCAGGTTACGGGTAGCAGCGGACGTGCCTGTATCGTTTTTGAGCTTGTCGCGATATACCGATACCAGCGAGCGTAATACATTGCCCAGTATAGCGATAGCAAAAAGCAGCGCAATTACCAGTGTTACCAGCCCGGTAAGCAACACATTGAATGATGGGCTATTGTCGGTTGTTTCGCCGGCCGCAAAAGCGAAAAAAGGGAAGATAAAAAATATTACCAGGGCTATCAGTCTGTAATAATAATGTCTTTGCATAGTCTTAATGGATTTCATTGAATAGCTATTGCTCGCTGAACGGTATTTGTTTCAGATTATTGATGTACTTTCTATTGACACGTAATGCCCAGATGCTCAGCGCAGAAAAGAAAACAAAGAACAGGATCAATGAGATCATGGGATACAGGCCAATACCCGTAATGTGTTCGAGATATGTTTTGAATTTCATTTTTGGAATATTTTGTATGTCTATGGTTGAGAACTTGTTTTCTGTTGTAATTTGATGTCCGTACCAACACGCTGTAAGTAAGCGATCAGGGCGATGATCTCCTTGTCGCTTTTGATGCGGATATTGTCTTTGGCCAGGCGATCGGTTATATTCTCAGCTTGCCTTGTAATATCGCGGTTAGCAACTTGATCATAACCTTTAGGGTAGGGCACACCCAGCGTTTGCATGGCTCGGATCTTAGCACCGGTTATAGCAGTATCCAACCTGTTTTCAAATAACCACGTATAGTTCGGCATTATAGAGCCAGGTGACATACTGGATGGTTCATACATATGATTGAAATGCCAGCTGTCGGGATATTTACCACCGATTCTTGCCAAGTCAGGCCCCGTACGCTTACTACCCCATTGAAAGGGATGGTCGTAAACAAACTCTCCGGCCTTAGAGTATTCGCCGTAGCGTGCAACCTCACTACGGAAAGGCCGCACCATCTGGCTATGGCAGGTATAACATCCTTCACGGACATAGATATCCCGGCCATGTAGTTCTAGTGGAGTATAAGGTTTTACGCTGCTAATAGTAGGGACATTTGACTTGACCAGGAAGGTAGGGATGATCTCGATTGCGCCGCCGATCACAACTACAATAAGGCTAAGTACCATCATTTGTACGGGACGGCGCTCGATCCAACGGTGCCAGTGGCTCCCCGTATGGGCAACATATACTTTCTCCAGCGGTGCAGCAACAGCAGCTTCATTATCAACAGCTTTACCTTTTTTTACAGTCTTCCAGATATTGATCACCATCATAACAGCACCGATAAGATAGAGTGTACCTCCTACACCACGCATTGCGTAGAACGGACGCATTTGCGTCACTGTTTCCATAAACTGGTACTTCAATTGCCCTTCGGGTGTAAACTCTTTCCAGGCTAGGCTCTGCATGAACCCTGCCCAGTACATTGGTACCGCATAGAAGATGATCCCCAATGTACCAATCCAAAAGTGCCAGTTAGCTAATCGGCTGGAATATAATTCGGTTTTAAATATCCTTGGTATCAACCAATAGATGACACCAAAGGTCAAAAAGCCATTCCAGCCTAAGGCTCCTACATGCACATGCGCGATTGTCCAATCTGTAAAGTGGCTAATAGCATTAACGCTTTTGAGGCTCAGCATAGGGCCTTCGAAAGTAGCCATACCGTATGCAGTAACAGCTACCACCAGAAACTTGAGCACTACATCCTCTCTTACTTTATCCCATGCACCTCTCAAAGTCAGCAATCCATTAATCATACCACCCCACGAAGGTGCCAGTAGCATAATGGAAAACACCGTACCCAGCGACTGTGCCCAATCGGGAAGAGCCGTATACAACAGGTGATGTGGTCCAGCCCAAATATAAATGAAGATAAGCGCCCAAAAATGAATGATTGACAGACGATAAGAGTACACAGGTCTATTAGCTGCCTTTGGCAGGAAGTAATACATCAAGCCTAAGTAGGGGGTAGTCAGGAAAAATGCTACGGCATTATGACCGTACCACCATTGCACTAGTGCATCCTGCACACCTGCATACCAGGAATAGGATTTCATCCAGCTAAAAGGAATCTCCCAGGAGTTGACGATATGCAGCATGGCTACTGTTACAAACGTGGCGATATAAAACCAGATTGCTACGTACAAGTGACGCTCCCTTCTTTTGATAATCGTACCAAACATATTCCAGCCAAAAGCTACCCATACCAGGGTGATGAGAATATCTATAGGCCATTCCAGTTCCGCATATTCTTTACCGGTGGTATAACCAGCCAATAAGGTAATTGCGGCAAGAACGATTATCGATTGCCAGGCCCAGAAATGAAATCGACTAAGCCGGTCATTGAACATTCTCGCCTTGCAAAGCCTTTGTAGAGAATAATAAACACCCATAAAGATGCCGTTGCCGACAAAAGCGAAAATCACCGCATTAGTATGCACGGGTCGTACGCGTCCAAACGTAGTTTGCGCTGTATTGAAGTTTAGTTGTGGAAAGACCAGTTGAAATGCAGCCAGCAAACCTGCCAACATACCGACAACGCCCCAGAATATGGTTGCATACGCAAACCATTTTACAATCTTATTGTCATAAAAAAAGTGATCCATGCCGCCCGACTGTGGTATAGCGATAGTGCTCGCGGCTACTTGCCCCTTTGCGTCTTTGTTCAATGAAGAATTCATGTACTTGTGATTGTTGCTTGATTATTTTTGATCGGTATCGTTATCGAAAAGTATGCGCATGGCTGATCCTTGTTGGTCGCTAAACTGGTCTGAACGTACGCTCCAGATAAAGGCAACCAGAAATATAGCCGCCACTGCAATACTGATAATAACAAGGATAAAAAGTGCGCTCATTGTGCTGTTTGGAATGATAGGTAAAACTAAAATCGCCGTTTGGCTCCTGCTATGACCGTTATTGGTTCAAAAACTGATTATGG
>CBFGNI010000032.1:0-18114 GCA_965650105.1 uncultured bacterium
GTGGCATTCCGCTGTATCCTTGAATGCTTCTGTAGCCGTCCAGATATAAATATTTATGGTCTGATTACTTTTATATAATATACCGGGAGGGCGGCAGGTAGAATCGGTAATGGTCACCAGCATAGAGTGCGGACCCGCATCAGCAAGGCCGGGTGTCCAGCTAAAAGTACCAATAATATTTTTAGACCTTTGACCGGTATAAGTTACTGTAGCACCTGGAAGCGAAGTAGTGTGGTTATCACTCATTATCAGCACTGCATCATTAGCAGTTGACGATCCATTGAACTGGAAAGTAAGTGGCTGGCCAACACAACCTTCAAAACGGCCTGCTGTGTATATACCACCTATTGGTGTGCCTATATTGGCCACGGGTAAAATTGGTACGCTCGAACATGGCGTAGCCAATATTTGTACCTGCATATCGCGCATTACACTGCCTATCTTATGCCCGTTGCGCCATTCCGTTACCAGTTCGGTCATGGTAGCAAAACCAGCCGTACTTGGTGTAAAGTTCATCTGGCCGGTTGTAGCCGACAAAACAAATGTACTATTTGTAGGTATTGGGTTATTGGTCGCATTAATAGCAGGGGTCAGCGCAAACGGTGTACAGGAACTCAAAGGTTGGTCGCAGTCATTAGGCCCGCCGTTAAGCGGTATGATCATCGAGTGACCCAGAGAGTCACCGTTAGGATCGGTAGCCAGGTTATTATAACTGAATGGCTGCCCTTCGCAGCAGAATGGTATTGGCTTGGTAGCAAAATAAGGTGATGAGTTACCGGGAGCGTAGTCATTATCAAATGTAGTTTCTACATATAGGTTATCAGACGGTATGTTTAACTGCCCGGTATTACGCGCACTTTCCGATATACTTATACGCCATGCATTACAGGTATCCACCAGGTCCTGGGTACATACATACCACCATTCCTGGTAACCTTTAATAATAGAATTCGGATCATCACATTTCGTAGATGAATCCGAACAGCCCGCAGATACAGGGGTACCATTAGGTACTGGAGGTAAAGCTGGGTTAGAGTTAGGGATCAAGCCTGTATATAAGCTCGCATTGGTACTGAATTTATTACCCGTACAAGGGTTATAAAAACATACCGAAAACTGGGTTGGTGTAGGAATACCATCACAGTCCCGATAGAATTTAATGATAAAACGGTAAGTGCTACCGCTAATGTACTCATAAACGATCTCAGCGCCTGCTGCGTGCGATGCTTTAGCCGTATTAGGCACTAAAGCACAACATAACAATACCAGACTGAGAAGTAAATGCGATGTATATTTTTTCATATTGAGTTTGATAAAAACGCTATTCACAAATATATTAAATTAGATGGTCGTTGCAAGCAAAATGTTAAAAAAAACAATTACCTGTTACCGCCACAAACAATAAGACATTGAATTAGATTTTGTGGTTGGGGATTATATCCAAAAATCATTCACGATTTCAACTAACTCACTCATATTCAAGTCATTCATACATTTAAAATGTTTTTTAGGACACCTTTGGTAACCCAACTTACTACAGGGGTGGCATTTCAAATTAATATTTTCCATTATATGCATTTTTTGCTCTATGGTTTTGTTTAAATCATTATAACCATAATAAGGAAACATACCCATTTCGGGTGACGTATTACCCCATAGCGATACTATAGGTTTTTTATAAGCCGCAGCGATATGCATTAAACCGGTATCGTTGCTTACTATTACTTTAGCCAGCTTAACAAGCATAGCCGATTCATTTATGCTGAATTTTCCGCATGCATTATAAATTTTAATCTTATCCTGAGCTGATATTTGGTTCCCTTCTTCCCTATCCTCGGGCCCACCCATTAAAATAACAGGATATGGAACCTTTGAACAAAATTCTTTCCATTTATCAACCGGTAGCTTTTTTGTATTGTAAGACCCCCCAATAACACAACCTACATAGCCAGCCCAGTGGCTCATAGGTATATCCCGGTTCTCTAACTTAGTATCATCGCCTGTAAAGTAATCTAACCCTTGCCCATCGTTTCTTACACCAAGATGTTTCACTGTTTTAAAATAACGCTCTACAATACTTGTTGGGGGCATTAGGTTTACCTTAAAATTTACCAGTAACCATTTTTTAATATTTAGTTTGGGGAACGATGCGCTTTTAGCGTCTAATGCACGTTTTACGCGTGCACTTCGCAAGTTATTATGCAGGTCAATTACAAAATCAAATTCTTCCGCCCTCAGCTCATTCAATGTTTTTATAAGGTCATCATGCAGATAATGCACTTTATCAATATAAGGATTATATGCTACTACCGGCTTGAATGCGGACTTTGTAAGATAATGGACTGCAATATCAGAACGCTGCTGCTTCAGGCAACGAAGCACGGGTGTAGTGAGTACAATATCTCCGATTGAAGAAAAACGAATGACGAGCACCTTCATTAAGGCAACCTACAAAAACGGAAGCAATTTCAGTACATATTTATTGAAAATGTATGCGCTAGTATGCATACTCCAGCTCAGTCCACATACGGTCATCGCTAACACCTAAAAGTTTTTTAGCACTGTCGTCCACTCCTATTATACAATCATGATATTGTTTGGTAATAGGTATAGGGCCCAGCACCTTAGCATATACTACTGTATTATTACCTGGGTTATACACCCTGATGATAGTGCCTTTTTGTGCAGTATTATGAAAGGCATAGATCATCCTTGTTTTAGAGATTTTCTTTCCCATATCGAAAAATACCGCCGTTCCTTTCTCCGACACTACATTTTGTCTATTGTTAGTTTGCAATAAAAACTTCTTTGCATTAGGCGAAAGAGAATCTACAGGTTTTTGAATAACAATTACCGTATCAACTCCGGGTTGTGGCTTTGCGTTACCCGCCGGCTTTGGCGTATTGACATGGGCAGGAGTATTTGAACTTACAGCATTTTCATTTTCAATAGGTGTGTCATCATACATCACCCAGCCTACAAACAATCGTTGCCCGTCTTCAATAGCATTATCTGATAAATTGTTCCATGTCTGCATTACCCTTTGTTGCACACCGGCATATTTACTTATACGATAGAGATTATCATACTCACCTACTTTATAGTAAAGCGGTCTGGCGTCTGTATTTACAGGTTGCGCAGTAAGCTGGTTATATGCGCCCAACGGTATAAATATGTCTCTGCCATCTTCAAAACCTACCTGATAATTAACGCCATTCTCATTTGCCAGGGTTGCCGTAGGCACATGGTATTTTCGTGCTATTGAAAAAATGGTTTCTCCCAATTTAGCATCATGTTTAATTACCCACTTATCATTTCGCGAAATAACTTCAAGGCTGTCAACTTGAGCGATGGCATGTAAACAGAAAAATATAACAACAAAAAAAGCGACCGGAAACTTATACATAATACCGGGAAATTTAAATTCTGCACATCAAAGTACAACAATTATGCCTGTTGTTCGTCAGTTATATCCATGCGTATTCTCCAACTCTTAGGTAAGTAATTATTTTCCCTGTTCCCTAATGCTTTTATCCATCCCAATGCCTGTCCGTTGTACTTAATAAGATACCATCCTTTTGCTATACCCTGAATATTAAGGTCTTCTTTCTTTAAGAACCTTAATGCTTGTTCTTTATCAACTTCAATACAGGCTATAGTTTCCGCCTTATTTATACTTAAGGCAAGCTCATGGTCAGGCACCCACTCTTTGGCTGTGGGCATACCAAGCAAAACACCTGCTCTGCGCAGGTATAAAGTTTTGTTAAGTAACTGCCAGTCATATTCGTGGCTAGAATTAATAGCAAAAAATTGCTCTTTATCCTGAAGATAGACATAGTCTGAAGCAACAAGCAAATGCCGGGCGGCGTCTTTTATTTTCCTATCGTTTTGTGTTTTGAATTTCGATAATGCAATTGTTTTTTCTTCCGATACCTTACGGATCGCCGCAATAAAAAAACCTTCACCATTTACCTTATCGGGATAAAATCTATACCCGCTTGCACCGCTGTGCGATTTAGTTTCAACAACTTGTGCCGGAACATCGCTTAACTGCACACTTTCTGCCACAAATTCATTTTGCAACCAATCCAATATTTCTTCATCTTCCTGCTGCGAGTATGAGCAGGTGGCATATATCAGCAGGCCATTTTCTTTCAATGAGGGCCATACATCGGCCAATATTCTTTGCTGGCGCTGACTGCAAAGCATCACATTGCCTTCGCTCCATTCTTTTACAGCATCGTTGTCTTTTCTAAACAAACCCGAACCACTACAGGGCGCATCTACAACAACTACATCAAAATAACCACTCAATTTACCCAACTCTTTCGGATCATTGCTCGTTACCCAGCTGTTCATATAGCCCCATCGGGTCATGTTCTCATGTAGTATAGTTGCCCGTGCACGTATCACTTCATTCGATATCAGCAAACTGTCTTCCCCTAGTAACGACGCTATCAAACTGCTCTTACCACCCGGTGCAGCACATAGATCAAGCACACGCAGGTTATTTCGTTCAGGCAATAGTTGCCGTAAAACACTATGCAAAAACATCGATGATGCTTCCTGCACGTAATATGCGCCAGCATGATACAGCGGATCTAATGTAAAAACAGGCCGTTGCGGTAAATATCTTCCTTGTGGGCACCAGGGCACAGCGGGCAATTCACCAAAAATATTACTGCCTTTTATGGGGTGCAAACGTACTGAAACAGGTGCTGGCTGGTTATGCGCTTCAATGAAGTTAGCTTCATCAAAGCCTTGCACGCCTTTCAGGCTATCCAGCAGCTGTTTCGGTAAGTACAATTTAGAATTATGTCTTTTGAATTTTTAATTAAAAAATACCTACGTAGTTATATGGCGTAATTGCTTTCAGCTCTTTCTTCACTTTTACAGTCACTTTTAGCGTGTCAATAAATGCGTGAATATCCTTTTTATTGATACCTGATTTACCTCTTGTTAACGCTTTCAGCGCTTCGTATGGCTGCGGGTAATTTTCCCTCCTCAATATAGTTTGTATCGCTTCCGCAACTACAGCCCAGTTATTCTCCAGGTCTTGTTGCATTTTGTCTTTATTCAGCAATAACTTGTTAAGGCCTTTTTCTAAAGAACGCAATGCTAAAAAGCTATGTGACAATGGCACACCAACATTTCTTAAAACAGTGCTATCGGTCAGGTCACGTTGTAAACGGCTAACAGGCAATTTAGCTGAAAGGTGCTCGAATATTGCATTGGCGATACCCAGGTTACCTTCTGCATTTTCAAAATCTATCGGGTTTACTTTATGCGGCATGGCTGATGAGCCTACTTCACCTTCTTTTACTTTTTGCTTGAAATATTCCATCGATATATAGCTCCATACATCACGGCATAAGTCTATAAGAATAGTATTGATGCGTTTTAGTGCATCAAACTGTGCGGCTATATTATCATAATGCTCTATCTGCGTAGTGTACTGCATACGTTCCAGGCCAAGCTTTTGATTCACAAACTTATTACCGAACGCCTGCCAGTCTTTAGCCGGAAATGCTACGTGATGTGCATTGAAATTGCCGGTAGCACCACCAAACTTAGCGGCAAAAGGTATATGCGATAATTGGGCTATCTGCCCTTCCAGCCTTTCTACAAATACCAGCCACTCTTTGCCCAGTGTGGTAGGCGATGCAGGCTGGCCGTGTGTGCGGGCCAGCATAGGTATCCCTTTCCATTCCTTAGCTGTTTTCTTCAGGTGCAGCACTATATTTTGCAGCATGGGCAGGTATTGTTCTTCCAGCGCATCTTTCCATAACAGCGGCGTAGCAGTGTTATTTACATCCTGGCTGGTAAGGCCGAAATGCACCCATTCCACGCTTTCCCCTGCACCCAACGCATTCATTTTTTCTTTCAGGAAGTATTCTACTGCCTTTACATCGTGGTTGGTAGTGCGCTCTATTTGCTTTATCTGTTGCGCATCAGCTTCAGTAAGTTCTTCATATATTTTTCTCAGCATAGCTGGTTTTACTTTAGCCGGAAGAGCAAATATTTTTTGCTCGGCCAGGAAAATAAAATACTCTACCTCTACCTTAACACGGTAGCGTATCAGGCCAAATTCAGAAAAATAAGGTGCTAAAACTGCCAGTTGAGAACGATAACGGCCATCTATCGGGCTAATTGCTGTGAGCGCTGTTAATTCCATGGTCGCAAAAATAATGCTTGAAACCGAGAATTGATGCGGGTTTTACTGCGACATATTAAGTTTTATACCAGTTACCAAATAATATAACATATTTCAGGTTAAAATGCAATTATTGTACCCACATTTGTAGCAATTTTTTGGGCAAAAATCATGTCTTCGTTAACAAACGAAAAACTTTTTGTTAACGAGTGCATAACAAATGAAATATTGTGTTATTTTTATAGTACTCATAAACGAATGATTATGAAAATATTACAAACACTATTATGGCTCGTGATTTTGAACACTGTTTGTCAAGCCCAATCATCTCGGTCAAATTCCACAATTCAACAATACGACAGTTCAGTCAATTTCTTAGGCGATAAAGTATTCGCTTATACCGGCCAAACACTGTACCTCAACAAACGCCCGCAGTTTTTGCGCGATGAAGGGTATGAAGGTTTCATAAACGATTATACCACAGACAAATACAGCCGTGCTAACATATATCAATGCTGCGGTACTTCTTTTTCTAACTACGATGCCCTGGCCGGCATGTACTTTAAAGTGCTGGATGTGGTACGCCACCCTAAAGCCGACAAATGGCCTATACGTTATGGCAACACCTATTACCTGCACCTGCTCGATATAAAACGCAATAAAACAGTCTATTACGAATACCACGCCAATAAAGAATATATTTTCCCGTTCATCACTATGGGCTTCTGGGCTAAAGCCAAAAAAGATAATATTGGCCGTAACATAGTATTCAAAAGCACTATGCTATATAATAAGGTAGACGCCCAAAGCAAAGAACTGATATACCCCGCACCCGGCGAAACCTGGAAATGCACTGGTGTTATTATTGACGAAAACTACAAACTGTCTTTACAGGTAGTGAATACACGCAACCAAAAATGCGCTGTTGACTATATAGCTATGTGCAAAAAGGCCGATGGCGGTACTAAGGCTTGCAGCCCGCGCGAAGCTGTGGTTAACAGGCAGAAATACGGAAATGAGAACTGGAACAGCATACTGAACGGACAGGTACGTGGCGGCATGACCAAAGAAATGTGCAAAATGGCCTGGGGCAAACCTGAAAGGGTAAATGAAATAGCCGCTAACGATAGCCATCTTTCTGAACAATGGGTCTATGAGGCTAACTACTTGTATTTCGAGAATGGTAAGCTAGCCCACCTGCAATAAGTTTTTTCCTACCACCATACAACAAACAATGCGGGCTTTAAGCCTGCATTTGTATTTTTACATATTACCCCTCGTTACAAATGCGCACGTACATTATACTGCTAACCGTTTTTTTAGCATTAAAAACTACCGCCCAAACAACAGGCTATGATAGCCTGAAGAATTTCCTGGGCGAACACCCCAACCCTTATATTGGCGAAACCCTGTACCTGCATGGCAAACCCGATTTCCAGCGCAGTGAAGGGTATGAGAATTTCGTTATCGACTATAAGGTAGATAAACTGAAGAAAGACAATGTATATCAATGTTGCGATTACTACAATGCAAAGTACGATGCCTTGCATGGCCACTATTTCAAGGTAATTGCCGTACTTCCGCACCCTAAGGCGGTTACCAAGCCCTACCCTTATGCTACACGCTATTTTTTACAGTTGCAGGATGAGGGGAACAATAACCAAACTATCTACTACGAATACGACAGTAAGCTGGAGGGCAAATTCCCTTTTACCGTTGTGGGGTATTATGAAAAGATAAAGGCTGCCAGCATTGGCAAGCGCTTTGTTTTTAAAAACGCAGAGGTACGCAAGCTGACTGGTAAGAACCCGCAGCCCGGCGAACTATGGACCTGCACCGATGTACTGATAGAGAACGAGGACAATAAAATAGCCATGAGCTTTGCCAACAACGCGGGCACCGGCTTTACCATACCTTACGACGAGGTATCTGGCGCCTATGGCGCAGTAAATGCTTTTACTGAAGCACAGGCTGCCGACTACAAACAACGCTTTGGCAACGAGCTTTGGAATAGCATACTCTACAACCAGCTAAAGAACGGCATGAGCGAAGAGATGGCGAAAATGACCTGGGGCGAACCCAAACGCACCAACCACCTTAGCGATGGCACCGACCAATGGGTGTACGATGACCACTACTTGTATTTTAAAAGTGGTAAATTAGTAAGAACACAATAACACGAAAATGATTGCCCTCAAAGGAGGACCAAAATTTAATAGCTTTAGAGCAATAGCTTTTGGCCGTAATATGCCAGAATATTTAGTTCCTCGAATTCTTACAACAAGTAAGCAAGAAGAATTCTATGTTTCAATGCTATATGCAAATCTGCTAGTTTATAATAAGTACTCAGTTATTGGTGTCGAAGTTTGCGAAGATGATTCTAACAAAGGTGCCGATGTCATTATTAAAACTGATAAAGGTGAAGTCACAGTGCAAGTAACTCGATTCACATTGAGTGAATATTTGCATAGAAAAAATGTCGCAAGAAAAAGAACTGAGAGTATTGTAAGCAACATTTTAAACCATATAAATCCCTCCATTCCTGTAAATATTACATTAAATAGAGTTGATAGAACAACTGCCCCTAAAACCAATAAAAAATTTGACTTACATCTTGGCGAATATGTAGCAAATTGTTTAAAAGACAATATGGATGCAATTATGCAAAGTGATGGCTTTGTGAATTGTCCCGTTAAAGACCCAAAAATCAATAAAGAAATACCACTAATTACATTTCAAAAAATACCTGTTGGTTTCTATTCAAATTTCTTTGGAAGAAACAATGTATATCTTGATTGTGATTTTGATAGCATTGGTTTTGACCCAGAAGATATTATTAAAGAAGCTGAGAATATATACAATAAGAAAAATGGAGGAAAATCAAAAGTTCTTATTGTTTGGGCTGAAAACTTTGAAATACTTTATATGCATAAAGAAGTAATTGATGAGTTAAAGAAAGCATTTCAGATAACTACATTTGATGAAGTAATATTTTTTAGTTTCTTCAATAGAAGAGATTTATTCATGAGTCAACCTATTCATACAGCAATCATAAAATAATATTTTTCAATCCAAGAACAAATCCCATGCACGCCCTCCTTATCATAGATATGCAAACAGGCAGCTTTACAGAAGCGCCTCGGTACAACGCTGCTGAAGTAGTGGCGAATATCAATGAGCTGTCAGCACAATTCAGGGAGCAGAACAAGCCGGTTATTTATATACAGCACGATGGCACTGCCGAGGGTTGTTTTTTACCCGGTACCGAAGAATGGAGTTTACTGCCTGCATTGCATGTACAGCCATCAGATATCATCGTCAGCAAAACCGCTAACGATTGTTTTTACAATTCGAACCTGGAGAAAATATTGAAGGAGCATAGTGCCGGTGAACTCGTAGTGACCGGCTGCGCTACGGATTTCTGTGTCGATAGCACCATACGTGCCGCCCTCAGTAAAGACTACAACATAACAGTAGTTGCAGACGCACATACCACTGCCAACCGCCCCCACGCCACTGCCGATGTCATCATAGCCCACCACAACTATGTTTGGGCCAATATGATACCCACCAAAGGCCGCATATGGGTTTTGCCTTTGCAGGAAGTAATAAAGACTATTGATTAATTCATTACCAGGTACACGTCATTTCGACCAACGGGAGAAATCCCCCAAACAAAAGAACAGTAGCTAGAACATTAAGGTATAGCCGCATCGTGAAGGAGATTTCTCTCTTCGCTGCGCTTCGTTCGAAATGACGACATTTTTTTACTCCCGTCATTGCGAGCGATAGCGTGGCAATCTCGCGACAACACAGAAAATCACTCATTCCGCGAGATTGCCACGTCGTTACACTCCTCGCAATGACGGGATACAAAAACATATCAAGACACAACGCATGGCCTTTGCAATCCTGCGGAGCAGTTGGATTGCAATCTCCTTTTCTTTGCTACTTTCTTTTTGAGATAAAAAGAAAGTAGTTGAAGCAGATCAGTAATAATGTAAGATTGCGTCTCCCGCTATTCGCTAAATCGCAATAGCTTGCAATCTCTTATAAATGGGAAAATATTATCGCTGTGGTTCCGCCTTACGGTCGTTCAGCTCCTGTATCAGCATCTTCTTAAAATCTTGCTCGGCGCGGTATAGTTCAGCCAGTTGCTGTGCCGATATTACTTTCAGAAACTCGTCTTTATATTTCTTCTTCACGTTTAGCTCAGCCTGCTGGTAGTCTAGGTTGTCTATCACATAGCGCCTCGCCATATCTGGGCTGGCTGCCGGGTTCTGCTCTTTATACTTTTGCTTAAAGCCCCTGCGCACGCTCCGCAATTCATCCTCGCATTTATTATATAGCGGCTTAAATTTCGCTATCTGTTCGGGGGTAAGCTTTGTTTCGCGTATCACATAGTCCATCTTCAGCGTACGTATCCGCTCGTGGCCGCTTTTTTGCGCCTGCGCCCAGGTATTGGTGCTGCATTGCAGCAATATCATGGCAAAAATGAAGAGTAACTTTTTCATTGTCGGTACTGTATTTTATAAGGATGTTTCCCACCCTGTTTCGTCTAAATAATTTATTATCTCCTGGTCGGTCAGCTGGTCGGTAGTAATGGTGGTTTTACCATCACCGGCAGCCACATATCCGGCTATCATATCCCCGTCAAAATCGTCAATATTCTGCTGTATGTATTTATTAAGTGTAGCATCGGGCACCCTGGCCAGGCGTTGCTCCACACTGGCGGTTGGTTGCACTGTATCAGCGGGTTGCATCATCCTGTACCCGCCAAAGCCCAGTCCTGCTATCAGTAAGGCGGCAGCGGCCCAGCGCAGGTTCTTCCATAGGGTATTGCCAAGCGGTATAGTTTTGGTGGCGGGCTTTTCATCTTGTTTTACAGCAGCCAGCATCCGTTCAGGCAGTTTATCAAAATAGCCTGCAGGTGCGGTCATAGCAGCAGCTTTAGGTAAAAAGCTTACGTCGGCGTCTTCCGCTATCATACCCAGCACTGCGTCAGGCAGCATATCAAAATAACCCAAAGGCAACTGGTAAGGCATTTGTTTCCCCGCCACCTGCAAAGCAATATCTGTATTGCTGTTGGCAGCCGCTACCCCATCCGTCATTGCAGCCGGCAGGGCATCGAAATAACCTTCAGGTGTCGCAAAAGGAACCACCCTGTTAAGGGAGGCTATATAACCGCTCAATCCCTTCAATTCGTCCAATATCTCTTTTCCCGGTTGCATATCTTTTAGACTGTTGATAATATGTATAGTTTAATTACTATTTAGCAAAAAATGCTCTACTTTCTTCACCGCGTGGTGGTACGATGCCTTTAACGCGCCCACAGAGGTTTCCAGCACTGCCGACATCTCTTCATAAGGCATTTCGTCGTAGTACCTCAGGTTGAATACAACACGCTGCTTTTCAGGCAGGCTTTGTATAGCCTGTTGCAGCTTCCATTCTATCTTATTGGGGTCAAAACCTTTTTCTGCTACCAGCCTGTTCGCCACCGGCGATTCTTCATCGCTCAGCGAAATGGACGACCTTCGTTTTTGCTGTGCCAGCCAGGTCAGTGTTTCGTTAGTAGCTATGCGGTACAGCCATGTGTACAGGTTAGCCTCTTCCTTAAAGCTGCCCAGGTTCTTCCACACCTTTATGAACATATTTTGCAGTACATCGTCGGCATCTTCATGCGACACCACCATACGGCGTATATGCCAGTACAGCCGCTCCTGGTATTTTTTTACCAGCTGTGTAAAGGCCATTTCTTTGGTGCTTTCATCGCGAAACGATGTAAGTATCAAATGGTCGTCTATTTCTATCGCCTTTTCGGGCATATTCATGTTTATATATGGTTGACTAAGATAAGATACTAAAGTTTAATGCCAGCGGCACGATGTTGGGATTGTAACAGTAGTTTTGCAAAGCCTATGAAAGACTTTAACAGTTTACGTATCGTATTCTTCGGCACGCCCGATTTCGCTGTCGCTTCGCTAAGGGCACTGGTTGATGCGGGAGCCAATATAGCAGCCGTTATTACCGCCCCCGATAAGCCGGCCGGCCGGGGTATGCAATTGCAGGCTTCTGCCGTAAAGCAATATGCAGTGGAACAAGGCCTGCCTGTTTTACAACCTGAGAAGCTAAAGAACCCTGAGTTTGTGCAGCAGCTTAAAGACCTTGCCGCCGATCTTAATATAGTAGTGGCTTTCCGTATGCTGCCCGAAGTGGTATGGAACATGCCGCCACTTGGTACGGTGAATGTACATGCATCATTGTTGCCACAATACCGCGGCGCCGCTCCCATCAACTGGGCCATCATCAATGGCGAAACGGAAACAGGCGTTACAACCTTCAGGCTAAAGCATGAGATAGACACTGGCAACATACTGCTTCAAAAGAAGCTACCCATACTACCCGAAGACAACTTAGGCACGGTGTATAATAAGCTGATGAATATGGGTGGCCAACTATTGGTAGAAACAGTTAAGGGTTTAGCGGAAGGCACTATCAAAGAGCAGCCACAAGATGCTATTGCTGATACCGAGCTGAAACACGCGCCCAAAATATTCAAAGAGCACCTTGTTATAGATTGGAGCCAACCGGCTGGCGCTATACACAACCTGGTAAGGGGCCTGTCGCCCTATCCCGGCGCTATTACCCAACTTGATGGCAAAGTCCTGAAGCTATACCAGGTACATTCCGTGGGGCTTGCACCCGGTGTAGAACCCGGCAGTGTTGATAGTGACGGTAAGACTTACCTGCGCGTTGCCACCGCCGATGGCTGGGTATATGCTGAAGAGCTGCAACTGGAAGGCAAGAAGAAGATGGATGTGACCTCGTTCTTAAGGGGCTACAGGGTTGGTCCGCTTGCCGGTTGATGCGGCACGTTCAATGAAGTACTGCACAGCCAATGCATACCCTTCAAGGCCCAGGCCCACAATGCTGCCAACGCATTTAGCAGCTGTATAGGAATGCCTGCGGTAAGGCTCACGTGCGTGTATGTTTGATATATGCACCTCTACTACCGGTACATTAATGGCCGCTACGGCGTCGGCCAGGGCTATGCTGGTGTGTGTATATGCAGCCGCGTTAAGTATTATACCATTTACCTTGTAGCGGCTGTTGTGCATGAAGTTAATGAGCTCACCCTCTATATTGCTTTGGTAATAGGTCAGTATCACATTAGGGAACCGTAGCTTAAGCCTGTTAAAAAACTCGTCGAAGGATATTTTACCGTATTTATCCTGTTCACGGGTACCAAGTAAATTAAGATTAGGGCCATTAATTATCGCAAGATGCAGCATTAACGTTATCAAAATTTGATGCAAGATAATCAAAACCCATTTGGTATTTTTACATTTACATAATATTAACTGCGTAGTTATCACCATTTCATCTTTATGCCGATACTTGAAGAGCTAATCAAGACCAAGCCAATACAAGACCCGCACCAGCGGGCCTATCTCAACATTATGTATACCGGTAACTGGCTGTTCAACCGCATCAACAATGCACTAAAGCCTTATGACCTTACCGAACCCCAATACAATGTGCTGCGCATACTACGTGGACAAAACGGTGCATCTATGAGCCTGTTTGAAGTACAGGACAGGATGATACAGAAGATGTCGAACGTAAGCAGGCTGATAGACAAGCTGCTGGAGAAAGGCTGGGTAGTACGTACCGAATGCAAAGACAACCGCCGCAAGGTTGATATCAGCATTACTGAAGCCGGCCTTACAATACTGAACGACGTTAACCCATCATTGCAGGCAGCGTTCGACCAGATAGATGCCAACCTGAGCGACGAAGATGCTGCAACCCTTGGCCACCTGCTGGATACCATGCGCAAAGACATCTAAACCCTATGCCCGTGTGGGATGCATACCTAAAGGGTTTCAAAGCCTACTTACAACTGGAGCGCTCTATGAGCGACAATACCGTGGAGGCTTACCTGCACGATGTTGCTATGCTACGCGACTACATGAGCGATGCCCACCCGAACACAGCACTAGAGGCTATTGACCTGAACCTTCTGAAGGGCTTCCTGCAACACATTACTGAACTTGAACTGGCTGCCGGTACGCAGGCAAGGGTACTGAGCGGTGTTAAGTCATTCTACAGGTACCTGCTGTTGGAAGAGGTGCTGCGCAACGACCCTACTGAACTCCTGGAAGCACCTAAGCTGAAGCGCAGCCTGCCCGCCTTCCTGAGTGTGGACGAGATTGATACGCTCTTCCAAGCTATAGACCATAGTACACCCGAAGGACAACGCAACCGTGCATTGCTGGAAACCATGTACAGCTGCGGACTGCGTGTTAGCGAGGCCATCAACCTGGCCATTAGCAACCTATACCTGGACGTGGGCTTTGTACGCGTGGTGGGTAAGGGTAACAAGGAGCGCCTGGTACCTATTGGTGAGAAGGCCATTACGCAGATCAGGCTATACAGGGAGCATACACGTAGCCAGCTAAAGGTCATCAAAAAGGGGTATGAGGACACGCTGTTCCTGAACAGGAGAGGCGCAGCACTATCTCGGGTCATGGTATTCCTGATACTGAAGGACCTGACCGAGAAGAGCGGCATTAAGAAGAACATACACCCGCACACCTTACGCCATTCGTTTGCTACGCACCTGGTGGAGGCCGGTGCTGACCTAAGGGCCGTGCAGGAGATGATGGGCCATAAGAGCATTACCACTACCGAGATATACACCCACCTCGACCGGGGCTTCCTGAGGCAGACCATGGAGCGGTTCCACCCCCGCTTCAACGGATAACACATTAACATCTTCGTTATTCGTTGTTCAGTTTTGTTGAAAAAATAAAAAAAATAAAAAAATTCTGCTGCGACATTTTGAGGACAAACCTCTTGTGGGAATTGAGGATTAGCGATTAATTGATGCACGCTATCTTTTTTGCAACTGAACATTTTCGAACAACATATTTACCAAATAAACCATGTTTATGCATTTGCTATATAATAGCAAATATACAACTTATCGGCAAATAAAATTATTTTAGTACGATCTCATTATATTGCTGGTCTCTGTATGCCGGTGTAACAACAACACCATTTATAGTAACCGATTCAGCTGAATAGGTACACCCCATGCCGCATGGACGCATTTCCGATTCTTTACGCGTCCCTATAACATCTGTTATCAAGAATGTATCCTGCCCATTTACGATAACACGATAATCGTTACCATTCATATTTATCCTGGCAGGCAATTTCGAAGTGCCATTTATATTGTACCAGGTATATGTGCTTTGTGGAGAGCCACCTGTAAAGCCACTGCCCGCTTTAAATACACCTACTGTTACTGAATCGATATTTGCATAATTTCTCAAACTGATCAATATTTCCTTTTCATAACAAGCTACCAGGCAATCGCGTTGCTTACCATCGTTAGAAGGGTCAGGTGCTTTAGTACAGCTTGTTGCTAATAAGCAAACGAATAATAGGGTTAGGATGTGTTTCATATAAGTTGTTACAACACTTTATGTGCCAAATTTAAGATTTACAAAAATCATTGATTTACCGCTAATAATGCTGCATACACCGATCATAATATTTTTTACAAATCTTATATTTATCTTTGTAACTAAGATAATTAGTTAGTGAGATAATTATGACTAAGGTAACAGGGAAACTACTACTGCAAAATTTCAGAAAAGCTTCCAGGCAATATTCCGATACTTCTGTACTGATGCACGAGACGATAGCGAGGAAGATAGGCCTATCGGGCGTAGACCATAAATACCTGGGGCTGATCATGCAGCATGGGGAAATGACAGCGGGCAAACTCTCGAAACTAACAGGCCTGACAACAGGTGCTGTAACAGGTTTGATAGACCGTCTGGAGCAAAAAAAACTGGTAAAACGCAGCTATGATGCCAGCGACAGGCGTAAGGTATTGATAGTACCTAACGAACAGCATGCAACTAAACTGCTGGCACCTGTTTTCAGTAAACTGCAACAGAAAACCGATGAACTGCTGGGCACATTTTCTTACGAGGAAATAGCGATTGTAACAAAATACTTCGAAGCGGCTACCGGGGTGATGCAGGATATGGCCGATACTTTAAACACTAAAAAGAAATAAGGATGAATAATGTAACCATCAATTATTTATCGCGCGCAGAGCTGTGGTTGTTCATTACAACGCTGGTATATTTCCTTATGAATGGGGCTCAGCTATTTGAAACCGCAGTAGTAGTGCCGCGCTGGACGGCTGCACCGCCTGAATCATTTCAATTGTTCAAAGGCAAGTATGGGCTCGATCTAAAGACATTCTGGATAGTGATACACAGCATTCATGAGCTGACGTTTATCGCTGCCATCATCTTTTGCTGGAAGCTGGATCCCATACGCAATTGGCTCCTTATATTATTTGTCATGCACTTTGCGGTAAGAGTATGGACCATCGTTTATTTTGCACCGAACATCATCAGCTTTCAGAAAATGGCGAATGGCGAAGCCATAGTTACCAACCTTGTAAGCAAGGTGAATAAGTGGCAGGCATTGAATTATGTAAGGGTTGGGGTGTTTATTCTTGTATCGCTGGGCTTGATACCAATTTGCATTAAGCTGATGAATATGATGAAGCAGGCTGTTAATTGACCTACCAATCTTCATAACATTAGCCGTGTTAACTAATACCTAATACACCAATACTATAACTTAGACACAGGGGTTTTTACATCGTGATAAAATAAAAACTCCCAGCCCTCAGCCCTGCCCTGCTCTGCATACTGTTCGCGCAGTTGCATAGCTTTTTTTCCGTCATAGTCGTATTTGGCTACGTATTTTATCTTCATTTGTTTTAGCTGTGGTGCTTCATCGCCGCCAAAAAATATTTTCTCTCCCGCGTCTTCTATAAGAAAAACAATGTGCTCGGGGCAGTGGGCGCCTGAATGTGTAAAGCTTATATAATCGTCTATTACGCCTGCTTCCCCATCCAGCCATTCTATTTGTCCTGAAGATAATAAGGGTTCTATATCGGCAGGATAGTATGAAGGGTAACCAATTTTCAATGCATAATCTGCCTCGGCGCGGTACACGTAATACTTTGCGTTGGGGAAGGTAATATGCGCATTGCCACTTCCGTCTTTATACACTACCCCACCTGCATGGTCTTTATGCAGGTGTGACAACAGTACTTTTGTTACCTGTTCAGGCGTATAACCACAGTTGCGTATGTTATCGTGTATTTGTGGCTTGCCGTTATCATTATTGAAACCAAGACCGGTATCCAGTACTATTACATCGTTACCCTTTATTATAAGGAATGGTTGCACTTCTACCAGTAGTGAACCTGTAGGCCGGTCGGTCAGTATATCTTTTTCTTCATCGAAGGGAACAAAAACCTTGTCATGACCTATAGTGAATACACCTTCGGACAGTGGAAATATTTTAGCCATAAGTGGGCAAAGTTAACGTATCAGCACTTGTCTATCGGCATCCAGTCTTATCAGTATAAATATCAGGATACTAAAGGAGAGTAGCGATGAACCACCATAGCTGAGGAACGGCAATGTGATACCAATAACAGGGGCCAGGCCAATAGTCATAGATATATTGATGGCGAAGTGAAAGAAAAGTATAGACGCCACGCAGTAGGCGTATATGCGGCTAAATGAAGAGCGTTGGCGTTCGGCTATGAAAATAATACGCATCATTAGCGATACATATATCAATATAAGCACGGCGCTGCCCACAAATCCAAACTGCTCGCCAATGGCACAGAAAATAAAATCGGTATTCTGTTCGGGTACAAATTCATTTTTGGTGGAAGTGCCATTTAAAAAACCTTTGCCCCATAGCCCCCCGGAACCAATAGCTATTTTCGATTGTTTTACATTATAGTCCGATGTGTTTTCCCTACGCTCTTCGCCTAACTGGTCGGCCTTTAAATATGCTTCGGGTACATCTTGGCCAAGTGTTGAATAAATACGTTCTATCTGGTG
>CBFGNI010000033.1:0-18017 GCA_965650105.1 uncultured bacterium
TGAATGGAACGAAAAGAAATATCCCGTAGCAACATCTGGCTTGTATACTGCCGACCCTGTAGATACCTGTGGCAATGAAGCGCAGAAGCACTATGATGGTACCGTTAATTTTGGGCTGACAGATGATAATCCAAACTTCGAAGGGCTCAACCGTATCAATGTAAACTACAGCGCGGCAAAGTTCAGGTTCGATGGTGCCAGCAGAGATTATATATACGACTCGGCACAACAGGTAAACAACAGCGAACTATTTACCGGCATGCTTACGCTCTTCTTCCCGATAATGAGGAATGTACTGAAGCGCATACCTGAATACTGCCTGCTGCTGAAAGATGAAACTGCGGGCAGCCCTAAGATACTGATATGGGATGGCGAGAATTACCTGGGTGCAAGATGCACGCGTTTAAAAAGTGCTTATGATCCCAACAATGGTTTTCCTCTGCCAACACCCAATGTGCCTTATAACAACTGGCAAGGTACCAAGCAATGGTGGCAGATACACGAACCTATCACTTTTGTACAAGGCAGCAATTTCAACCCGTGGACTTACCCCGATGGTTATTATTCGGTGCGGCAACTGTACGGAACACTGATAGGGCAGGCAATGGCGATACTCACCAATTACCCCATGTATTTCGCGCATGAGTTTGAAGATGGTATGTGGGACTGGTTTCATTGGATAGACGACCCCAACCGCAACCCGAAGATGAACCAGAACTGGAGCCTGAAGATGGAGTTGTGCTGTGATGATGTGGCAGACCTGGGTGTGAAAGATGATGCAGCAGGCTTTATACTGGGACAGAAAATAAAGCTGCCCGCCAAATACTATGGCGATGGCGTGATAAAAGAAATAACCCTTAGCTACGATCCTAAAAACGATAAGGGCGCTTATATAGAACTAAAAGGAACTAACTGATGCAATGGTTTGAAAGTAAATACGACCTGCAATACTACAACCAGCCCGAAGGCGTGGAATGCTATTGCGAAGCCCTGGTAAAGCCAGCCGATATGATGCTGCAAGGCATGCTGCCACCTGTGCCCGGCAACAGCTATACCATGCATATAGATGTGTATAGCGCCGATGGCAATACTTTTTACGAAAGCGCCACATCGTACTTTAAATATTTTTTTGGCAGCATACCCGATGGGCGCAGGTATTTCAACGCGCAGCTGAAAAGCTATTCGCCTGCCATGTGCCTGCATGAGTGCTATGTGCTGAATGTGTATGTTACCAACGCTGCGGGTGGGCAGGTATTCAACCAATGGACGGAGCGCTACTGCATTGCCGACTGCTGCGATGAAGTGACCGGCATCACCTTCACTCAAACCGATGTAACCGCGCCCTACAGGCCCGCGCCATTTATACTGGGCAATGGTGGCCCTGTTACGCCCACCACACCTGTTACGCCAACAGGGCCGGTAACGCCATCTACACCGCCAAGGGGCCCTGTAAGCAATTGCGGTGATGCCTATATCACCGTCACCAGCTGGTTCGATTGCTATGATAAATTCACGGGCGATTACTACGGCGATCCTAAAGATGTGTACAGCGGCAGCGCTTTTCAGTACAGGAAGATCACCAATATAAAAGGCCTGGTACGCACACTGCCCCGCGAAATAAAACGCGAGTACAGCGTGAACTGTCGCTTGCAAAGAGTAGAAAGCACTACGCAATACCAGCTTATAGGCTTCAACATATTTGCGGGCTGGAAGATGCGCGAACTGGAAGACCAGCTACACGCCAGCCATATAGTGGTAAACAATTATTACAACATAAACCGTAGTGTGGAATATGCGGGCGGTACGGCTTTCGGTTTGGTACAGGTAGGGTACAACTGCACGCCTATGTACAAGCTGGATGCTACGCTGAATGACTGCACCATGACGCAGATATTTGGCTGCGGCGATGCGTGCAATACAGAAGGCAGCGCGCCTATGGGTATAGTAGTACCCGCAATGCAGGGTGCAATGCAGTACTACGATGAAAATAAGAACTACCTGGGCACTACTGCTGAAGAGCTGATCAACTACTACGCTACACGCCCCGGTGTGGAGAACGTGGAGGTGCTGAACGCTGAAGATTATGACTGCAATTTCGAAACGGCCTTCATTGTATATGGCACTGAATACATACCTACCTCGGTATATGTAAATGGCATACGTCCGCGCAACCGTGTCTTCGGGCAAAGCGTGGCGGCCATGAATGATTTGTGCAGGCTGATAAAGCCCGCCTGTGCTACGCCATACATAGGTGCGGTGTATATGGAAGATGTTGTGTGTGCAACGCCAGTTATTGGTACCCTATTCATGGAAGCATATCCCGAAGAAACATTGTACCTCGCAAGCCTGGGCAATTGGGAACTGATAGAAGCCGAAAGCCTGGCTACACGATCGCAGAACGTAGTGGTGCTGAAGTTTGATGTATTTAGTGAAGACTATACCTACGATAGCGCCGACCCTGAAGCTGAGCTACCTTTTGTAAGCGACGATGTAGCATACATAAGTGCCGCTGGCTGGCCAAAAGCAACCATAACATTCAGCCATGCTAATAACGATAGCATACCTGTTGATGGCCTGCTGATCATCAACACCAATGGCCGCATTAACTACTCAGGCCCTGCAACCACTGCCGATCTTATCGGCAGCCATATTCAAATAACCAATATCATATACACTTTATAACCATGGCAAAGAGAATAACCATACCCATAACCGACCACAACACCAGTGGCGTATGCACACAGTACTACCAGGTGGAGTACAAGATAAACGGCGAAGCGGGCTACAGCTTTTCGCAAACAATGTTTGCCAGCCCTATAGTGCTGGATAATATGCTGGAAAGTACGATATACGATGTGCGCATAACCCGCGTGTGTTGCGATAATGTAAGCAGTACACCCGCAACATTTACTATTGATACTACCGACCCTGAAGACCCTGTTGACCTGGCGGCGCCTACCAACTTTAGCGCCGTGCAAAGTGGTGGTGATGCCGTCCTGAACTGGGATGATATGGGTAGCGCTGATAGCTACGAGCTGCAACGCGCTGCCAATAGCGGTTTCACAACGGCACTCGCCACTGTGTATATTGGTGCTACCAGTGGCTATACTAATACAGGGCTTGCGGGTGGCACTTATTACTACCGTGTGCGCAGTTTGCTTACGGGCAATCCTCCCGGCGCATGGGCTACTACTAACCTTACATTGACATAATAATACTATGGCCAGTCTTACTATCACCATCAACACACCGGCGCTTACCGCCGGGCAATATTTTAAAGAACGCCACAGGCAATTACCATCGGGCGGGTGGAGCAGTGTAACCAATAGAAGCAACGCGTCTTTTACAATCACGGGCCTTACACACGGCGACTACCAGTTTGAATTTATACTGGTGAAAGCCGATGGCGCCAACTGCCAGTCGAAATACTACACCTACACCGTAACCGAAGCGCAGGAATTTGAGTGTATAGAATTTACCGTAACACAGCTTGCCAACCCCGATAAGCTGAAAGTGGAATATACATTGCCGGTGGGTTATACACCGCCATCGTGTGGTTATACATTAGGCTACCGTATAGGCGGTACGGGTGGCTTTGCCAGTACACGCTACAGCACCTTGCCTGCAAGCCCTTTCTACGTGCCGTTGCCTTTGGGCGGGCAAGACCTGGATGTGCGCATTACTGCCGACCAGTGTGAAGCCGCCAAAATATGCTACGATGATACAGTGCCTGCGCCTGAAGTGCCTCACTGTACGCCTATGGGTAATTTTATATTCACCATTACACCGCTTGAAGGCAATAACCAGTATGGCAACCGCACATTCAGATGTACGCTTACAGGTACGCAATCCAGCACGCCAACCACTGCTATGACCCTATACTTAAAGCAAACCAATGTTATCAGCCCCGCTACGTTCTGGACGAATACCCTTACGTTTACCGGCTTACCCACAGTGGGCTTCAGTATATCGTTCAACCTGACCTTCAACCATAGCGTAGGCATTGTACCGCAGTATAACTGGGATGCCTCTTTTGTAGATGCATGTGGTTTCAATCAACTGATACAGTTACATTATCCTTAAAAAATGTTTTATAAAAACATAAATAAATAGTATTTTTGCAATAGATAATTTCCTGCCTCATAGCCTGCCCCGGCTATTTAAAACAACAGGGCTTGCAGGCGCTACGCCTAAAGAATTACCAAGATTTTTTTAACCTGATTAAATGCTATCACTATGGCTTTTTGCCCCGCTGACTGCGCCAGCTTTACCCTGATCGATAACCCGACGGCGGGTTGCGACCTGAAAACGCGCAGACGTAATGTAGATAAGATAGGTTTCTTTCCTTGCTCGCTCGATCTGCCTGCACCGCTTACCTGCATCAACCTTGAACCATTGATCACTGCGAAGTCGATCGTGTTCTCCAGCTCGCTGGCGAATGTAGAGTTCCAGGATCCGCAGTTTGAAGAATTGCAGATAGCCGATTGCCGCCCCGCTGAGCGTATCATCACCAACCGCACCGTTACTTTTCAAGACCGTATAGCGGTAGAGATACCTGCGGTGATAGGCCCGCCTGCTGTGGACGCCAATCCTTTCTACGATTATGATTTCTGGAAAGACAAACGCACCAAACGCGCACTGATGCGCTATATGTTCGTGTTTTGCGATGGCAGCATCGTGATACCAAAAGATGAGAACGGCAGGCCGATGGCTGCTTCGTTCGATGTATTCCTTTCTTACGAAAGGCAAGGTTCGGGTGGCAACTCTTATATCCTGGAGATAAAGAAAGGCCAGCTCGACTTTAAAGGCGATCCATTGGATTTCAACGTACCTGCGCTGGACGCATCAACCTGCGAATTCAGCATCTAGGCGCTGCCTAAGTCAAAAATCAAGATTCAAAGTCAAAAATTGAATTCTGATTGGAGACTGGAAAAATAAAACACAAAGAATAGCCGGATACATATCTCCACTCTATCATACAAGATCATGTTAGTCCCGCTATTCTTTGTTATATCTCTTTTTAGCTTTTTGAATGTTGACTTTTTGAATTTAACAATATGCAATTGACCCAAGTGCTAGCCTTGCTGAATAAAAAGGCGAAACTAAAACCCGAGCTTACCGAAATGCTGCAACGCTGGCGCGATGTGTATTATGGCATCAGCCTGCATACTACGGGTGCCTGCCCAAGGTTTAGAGATGCGGCTACCGGCAGGCTGGTAACACCATCGGGCTACTTCGGCGCGGCCTACCAATACCTGTTCGATAATTACCTGATGAGCCGCCATCCCCGCGAAAGCGAAGCTACCCGCCACTGGCGTATGAGCCAGTACAGGCCGCTGACCAAAGCACCCTTCGGGCAGATAACTGAGATTGTAACAGGCGCCATATTTCAGGATGCCAACTATACAATAGAAATGCAAAGCCCTGAAGACAACGCCTTTATATGGGGCAATAATTTTTCGGGCTACGATGTAGCGGGCTATTTCGCCAATATTGGCTACCGCAACATGGTAGAAGACCCTAACGGGGTGTTTCTGCGTATGCCTTGCCCTGAACAAAATAGCGACAAGCTGGAGGTGGATATATGGTTCATCAATACAAAAGATATTTTCCTGCTAACGGAAGACGATGTTGTTTTCGGCCATGCAGGCTATACCTGGTGGGTGGATAAGCAAAATATATGGCGCATTAGCTACAACGCGCAGCAGCGCCAATACTATATAGCCCCTGAAGATAAGGAAGGCTACTATGCCCACATGCTGGGCAGGCTGCCCCTGAGCATAGCCGGTGGCGAATGGAATACGCAAGGCTATTACGATAGCTACTACAGCAAAGCAAAAGCCGCGGCCGATGATTTTGTAAGCAGCTACTCGGCAGCGCAACTGGTAGATAAAGAAGCGTCGCACCCGTTTATAGTAGAGGCAGCAACCGACTGTGCCGAATGCCTGGGCAGGGGAGAAGTGCAGCGCACCTGCGATGAATGCCCCGGTGGTGTAGAGCTGGTGCATTGCAGCACTTGTGGCGGCAGCGGGCAAATAAGTCGTAACCCCGGTCAGCACATAATAATACCGCAGGAGCAGATAAAAGACGGCAGCCCTATACAGATCATTAACCCCGATATCACCATCAACGCGCACCACCGCGATGTGTGCAAGCAAATAATGGAGCTGATAACGGAAGCCCTGCACCTGCAAAAAGTAGATGCCGCGCAAAGTGGCACTGCTAAAGCTATAGACCAGGAGCGGCTGTATAAGTTCATCAGCAATATCAGCAACCACATTTTCGATAAGCTGATATACGACACGCTGAAAGATATTGTTGCCTACCGAAATGTAGCCGTGAAAGATGGTATGCTGTACCCCGCGCAATACGATTTTACATTGGTGAAACCATCGCAGTTCCGCATCAAAACCTCGGCCGACCTGCTGCAAGAGTACAGCGATGCCAGCAATGCGGGTCTGCCGCTTTTCATACGCCAACGCATGGCGCTCGACTATGTGGACAAGCAATATAGCGGCGACGCACTGATGAAGAAAAAAGCGCAACTGCTTACTATGCTTGATGTTACAAGCTTTGTGCATAGCAATGAATTGCCTGCCGATGATGTTTTACACGCGCACCACTTGCTGCTGCGTATAGATAATATGATTGCTGAAAAAGGTGCTAAATGGTTTGTGGAGGCAGATATCAGTGCTTTGCAAACGGCGTTGTCGGCGTAATTTGGGAATATTAACATGGCAATAACTAAATAGGGTGATGATAATCATATTGGCTTGCCATATATGTACGTTATATTTGTGTCAGATTCATCCACTATCTCAATAAAAGCGGCCATGCTTCAATTTGCAGTCGCCATTGTGTTTCCAGAAGCCGGAGTAAAAGACATTGTGTCGTCGGCAATGAAAAGCAATGTGCACATCATCGATAAAGAAAATTACGATCCTGACAAGGATTATATTGCTTACAGCGCCAGCTACGAGCCGTATGTAAATGGTAGCAAGATATTGCTGCTATTCATTTTTCCGCAGGAGGAATATATACTGGCCGATACGGAGGACCATCTTATGGAGGCCGCAACCAAGATCAGCCAGCTAAGGCAATCGGCGTTGAATTAGGGCTTATTCTTACATCGTCATTTCGAACGTAGTGAGAAATCTCCCGAAATGAATTAATGTTGTTGATAATTAGATACTATCGCCACATCATTATTTCATCATAAAGATCTCTCCATTCAGGATTGAAGCTATTTATGAGGGAATCTTTCTTTTCCCGTCTCCATTTCTTTATCTCTTTTTCGCGAGCTATAGCAATAGAAATGTCATCGGATAACTCATAATAAATAAGGAATTCAACGTTGTACTTATCGGTGAAGCTATTCCAGTATATATGATTTTTATGGTCGTAAATACGATGAGAAAGATTCGCCGTTACGCCACATAAAGTGTGGTGCGATGCTTATTGGTCATTAAATAAACACAACCACCTTTATTCATTTTAATTGAAAGTTAAACATGAAACAAGTGGCTAATAGCTTCTCATTAAGCATAAGTATTTTCCATCAGGAGATTTCTCTTCGCTACGCTCATCGAAATGACGTAAAAAAAATTAATTCAAATTAATAGGCAGGGAATACTTTACCGGTACATGGCGGCCCTTTAATACCCCCGGTACCCACGGTGGCATATTTCTTACCACCCGTACTATCTCTTTTTCCATCGGGGTGAGTTTATCCTTCGGGCCTTTGCCTTGTATGGTTACCAGGCCTATATTGCCGGAGGTATCTACCACAAAATTAGCGGTGATGCGGCCTTCCAATTTAGCGCCCTTGGGCACCCGTACATTTTGCGCCAGGTATTGGTTCAGGTCGCCTTTAAATTTTGGCTTTACATCTACCATAGCTTCCGGCCTTTTCATTTTCGACCAATCGATCTTCGTAGTAGTATCTTTTGTAATAGAGACTACGGTACCCGTAGGTGTATTGGCATTGGGTATGGAGCCTACGGTGGTCATAACAGGTTGCTGTGCCATAGCCGTGCCTGCGAATGAAATGAACAACAAGGTAAATAGTGTACGCATAGGCGTAAAGTTATTCAATATTTAGCTTACCGTGGTATGCTGCATGCGCTTAAATAGTTAAAATAATTTTAAAGAAAATTGTCGCATTTGATAACAATAAAAATAGTTTTAAAATAAATTTTGTTATTTAAATTATAGTTGTAATTTTGACATTGTAAACAATGATGGCTGAATATTATTAGTTCGCATCTTACCCTATCACTATCATGGAAACTAAGAAACTATCACCCAAAGACGCGGCCCTGCTGCGCAACAACCCCGGTGCTACCCCGGAAGAGCTGTTACCACTCGGCTTATCGAAAAAAGGATATGAAAAGCTACAGGCCGCTACCGCTACGCAGATACAACCCGTAAGCGTAGAGCAGGCAGATACAGCTGCACCCGCTGCAAAACCTGCAACCGTGCCACCTAAACTTGTAAAGCTGCAAAACCTGAATACCGGCCTGGTGGTGACGCTGAGTTATAAAACGGCTACCATGCTGGCTAACAACTATCCTAACTCTTATAAAACCCTACCCTAATGGCTAAGCAAAAGAAAATACAAGAACCGGAGGTGGAGACGCCAGCTACAATATCTGCACCTGTAATAGAGCCGGTAAGTATTGCAACAACCGACGTACCACAAAGCCAGCCGATAGAGGTAGCAGTACCCGCAGGGCACGTATTGCTGGTAGCGCTGGATGCGGAGGGTAATGAGAAGGCTGGCAGTGAATTCTTTTACGCTGAAAAGAGTTACAAGAAATTTTACAGCGATGAAACGAAGTTTCGCGTTAAAAAAAAACTGAAATAGTTAACACCTACAAATCCTATCAACATGAAGATCTCCATAGAGCAAGCGAACAAATTGTTTTCCGCACTACCGGGCGGTGTGGTAGTTGTGGGCGATGAATATGAAGCCGATAGCAATACAGATGTCACCACTATTGGCAACCAGATAATAGAAGCCCTGGAAGAAGCGGTACGCCCATCGCTTACAGAGCAGGTAAAGCCTGCACTGGAAGCAGGGTTCACAGGCAGATATTTAGGTGCCTTACGCAGCGCCGCGCAAAGGGTATTCAATGTACACAAGCGCGAGCTGGAGGATATGAGCATAGAACAAGTACTGGCTAAATGTAAGACTGCAATAGATGCACTGCACACACAGGCACAGGAAACGAAAGAACAGGAATGGAACGCGCAATTGCAGCAAGGCAATGAGGCCATGCAGCAACTGAAAGATAGTTACGAACAACAGCTAATTGCAGAGCGCAATAAATACACGCAAAGAGATATAGCCGCACGCTGCGCGCAACTGTTGCAAAACATGCCTCGAAAAGGTGGCGACCTGCAAGAGCAGGCCGATATGCTGCGCTATAAAATGGCTGCTGCTTATGAACTGCAATACAACGAAGAAAAAGCACAACTGGAATTTTATAAAGATGGTAAGCCTGTGCTCAACGAAAAGAATGAGCCACTTACCGATGAAACTTTCGCGCAGCTTTGGGCTGCGAAGGCAGGCATACTGGTATCGGACACAAGGCATATAAAACCCGCTGATGTACTGGCAGGGCAACAGGGGCAATATGCTACAGGTGCAGTGCCAATAGCCAATACCAACTCCGCAAGCGCAATGGAAGCCATTGTGGCGTGGGCGGAAGATAATTAGCTGATGTGATGATGTGATAATTAGCAAATTAGCTAATGAAAGCAGACACACTAGTTAAGAGTATATTATCTGATGTGATGATTAGTAAAATGGCTAATGAAAACATTCACATTAATTGAGAGAATAATTAGCTAATTATCACATTTGCTAATCAGCTAATTGTTAACCACAGTTTGTAGTTCTGTTCTAAAACTACATTTTCACCAGGCATGTTTCCGCGCCTGCAAGCGGTAATGTTTTCTCCAAACAAGATTGTTTCAACCTAATTAATACAAGAGCCATGAGCTTTAAAAATGCTATGCAGTCGACGCAGAAGAGCGTACTGCAATATGCGCAACAGGGCAGGCCCTACGAGGTGCTTGCAGCCGTGCTGGCCGCCCGCGAATTCAATACTACGATTATAGAAACCGACCTGCAAGCCGAAGAAGGCAAGAAGCGCCAGCTGAAGATAAACTACTACGCACCGGTGTGTACCGATGAAGGTACGGGCGAAGAGAATATTTGTAACGCGGGTACAGTAGTTGCCCCTAAACAAGTGTTCTTCGAAATAAGCAAGAAAACAGCATCGGCTGTGTACCAGCTGAACCGCGATGATATACGCTATGTAGATGGCGCATACACCTTCAGCGATCATGCTAAGGCTGCCATCAATGCAGCATTACCTGCCGTGCGCCGCAAGCTGGCGGTAGAAGTGGCTGCATTGCTTACTGCTAATACCGGGCTGTTGCCCGATGGCACACAGAAACGTATGTTGCCTTTTCTCGATAAAACAAATGGCAGCATCAACCCGATGGGCCTTTGGGAAATTGAACGCATCTATCGCGACAGTGGTTTTACCGATCCTTTCATTGTTGGCGGTACCGATGTATTCCACTGGCGTAAGGCAGTAGAAGTAGGTGGCTTGAATGATAACGGTGCGAATATAAGCCGCATGGGCCGCTCGAACGCCTACTACGATAGCCTGGTGAACGATGCCTTTGGCGATGATACTACGGAGCATATTGTAACCTTCGATCCGCAAATGCTGAAGTTCGTCAGCTTCAACCGCAACGCAGGCATCTTCGCAACCGACCTGCAAAATATAGATGCTATAGATGCGATATACCAACGCGGCGGTACTGACTACATAGAAGGTACACTTGCTGACCCTGCAACAGGTTTGCTTTGGGACCTGAACGTGAACTACGATAAATGTAACTACCGCTGGACCTTCCAATGGAAACTGGAATGGGATATCTTCTTCCTGCCACCAACAGTATGCAATATACCCGGCGTAAATGGTATCTATCATTTTACTACCTGCGCACCAGTGCAGTATGAATGCCCTGTAGGCGGCGACCCGCTGGAGCCTGGAGTGAGTGATACCTACGACTGGGATACGAATGGCGTGGTTACTTATCCGCTATATGTTACCAAGCTGGAACTGGCAGGGCAAACAACTTACCCCAACCTGACTGTTGCCAATATTACGGAACTGAAAGATCTGTTCAACGACAGTGTGAATGGTTATGTGTTTAGCGTTAGCGGTACCAACCTGCGCTACACGGGCTATAGTGCACTAAGCGGACAGATAAACGATGCTACCAATATTTCCTTCACTGCAACCCCTTAGTTTTCCTATCTCCACGAAAGTCATCCCCGCATCTATTGGTAGCGCGGGGATGCTTTCACTCTTAAAATACGAATTAACTAATAATTGTTATGAACCAACTAAGCAATATTATTTCGATACGCGATGCAAGGTGTAACGATCAGCCGGTGTCGCTCAGCGGCCTCGATCTGATGGATGCCCCGGAGATATCGATACTGAACCTGGCGAATATCGCTAACGAGGAATATGTGACAGGGATGGAACTGGCTAAGGCTAAAGTGCAGCAGGCAACCATACTGGTGCGTAATGATATGATGAGTGCACTGGCTGCTAACCACATCATCCCCAACCTTACTGCCAAACGATACACGACCGGGGAATTTAAGCCATCGATAACATTCCCGGCGGAGGCGCAGGAGCGTGGACTAACCCTGTATAAGAACAGCCGTATAAAAGGTGCGTTGCGCAAGCTGAAGATACATACCGTGAAAATATATCCCCTGGCTGATAAAGAACAGGCAGTGCTGAAGATATACGACGACTATGCAGGTGGCACTGTATCGACCTACCATATAGACCTGAAGGCTAATGAGGTAAATACGTTCAATATAGCGTATGAAGTGAAAGGCACATTTGCACGTGTGTTGCTGGATGGTACAGCCGTGCCCGTTGGTAGCGCCTATCTCACCTGCTTTACAGGTTGCAACGGTACCATGCCTAACGACTGTGGCTACACTAAAGGCTGGTATGGCGATAAAGAAATAAGTGGTAAGGAAGGCTTTGGTATAGGGCTGGAGTTTAGCTGCGAATGCGATTATGAACAGCTATTAGCCGACCTCAGCAAAACATATATAGGCGAAATAGTTTGGCTGAAAGCACGTGTGCTTTTGCTGGAAGAACACTTGCGCACCAACCGCCTGAACAACTGGGTAGTGTATGGCCGTGAAGAAACACAGCAGTACCTCACCGATGTAGAGAACCAGTACCGTGAGAAATGGAAAATATTTATGAACGCAATGCCATCGCTGCTAAAGGCTTTCAAAGACGATTGCCTGGTATGCAATGGCGCTAAATGGGTAGTAAACTTATGATAGCTTTTTTATTGTACACGATAGTTGGGCTGATAGCGAATGCGTGTTTAGCAAAAATATTATTCATCAGCATACAGCAAGGCCAGTGGCTGGATAGCCTGCTTGGCTGGCAAAAGAAACTGCAAAAATGGGATAGGAAAGGCAAGATGTTTTTAGTGAAAGCAGGTGGCTATTGCGAATTGTGTTTTAGCCATGCGGTAACGTTTGTTTGTTTCTGGTGCTATGTGCTGTTTATGAATAGCGTTATCCATTATTGGCTCACCGATGAAGTGAACAACTGGATAACGACTTGTACCATCAATATCATTTGGTATCTCGTTTACATAAGCACTGGTACCAATCTGAGCCTGTACCTGCTGAATAAAATGAAACAAAGATGAGTATGGATATGCAGGAGTACCAGGCATTGCTACAGCAGCTGAAAGATAAATACGTGAAGGAAACCGTGACGAAGACTTATGTAAAGAAAGCTGTGAAGCACAATAAGCCTGCTAAGTTGAGTGCCAAAATATTTAAGAACCGATAAACCTATCACACTATGCAAAGCAACGACTTTGAGCAACTGGCTTGTTTCATTATGACTAAGAATACCTTCTTTCATGATGGCTATGCAAATGTACATAGAGATGAAACCAGTCACGCGATATATCATGCACAAGGCAGTGAGCGAAAGATCATTTTGCCGAATGATAAAATAAGTAACTATTTCTACCTGCGCAATGAGCCCGTTATTACTTACGAAGCAATACCTGCAGAACGCTTAACAGATAGCAATGCACAACGCTTGTCGTTTCTCGATACGCAACTGGTGCAATTAGTAGCCGTTGTGCAACATGCAGATGCATACAGGTTGATAGAATTAATGCGTAATACCTGTATGATGTATGAAGATATGAATGTGCAACCTGTAAGTAGCGTTGCCAATCGCGAACAGGTATTGCTGGAAGAAATGCCGAAGATGAAAACTGATGATATGCAGGCTGCATTGCAGCGCTTGAAGAATGAGACGATTGTCAGGCTTACGCTGCGTGTATCGAAGATGTTCATACCCGGTAACTGTATTACTAACCCTTGTCAAAATTAACCACCATGAATTGTATGAATCACTATACCGGCCTGGGTGAAGTGCCTGTAACCGAAGAAGCCGTGATATTACCCATAACAGCCGATACAACAGGTACATGGGCATTTATGAGCAGCTTCAATGGCGCTTACCAGTATGTGCAATTTATATGCACGGCAGGCCAATCTATTGTAGTGCCTGCCAGACTGAATGAAAGCTACACCTACACCTTCAGGCTGTATAAGCCCGATGCATCGATTCTCAACGATACCTACTATAGTATGGTAACCATACCATTACTGGGTGTATGCAGTGATGAAGAAACCAATGGTGGTATTATACCTAAGGTTGGCAGAAAACAGTTTGTTGCCACCGAAGGGCAAACCATCGCTACCTACCTCGACCTGGTAAACGCCACACAAGTAGTGGTGTTTATTGAAGGTGCTATACTACAGGAAGGTGCAGGCGATTATGAATACACATTCAATGCCCCAGCAGGTGCCATCACATTCAATACACCGCTACAAGAAGGACAAAACATAACCCTGTTATATTTTAAATAGATACACTCATGAAGAATTTACTTATCCTGCTATTATTGCTTATTGGTTATACAAGCTATGGGCAAACAGGTGTACTGACAAACAAATATTACATCAGTGGTTCACTATCCGTGGGCAGTGGAGAAAGGAAATTTGCTGATTCATCGGCTTATTTAGAAGTAGGCACAGATAGCTCGAAAAAGGGAGTGTTATTACCTCGGGGCAATGTGAGTAATATAAACGGTAAAACAGGCACCTACTTTCATAATTATGCAGATAGCTCATTATACTCTATCAATGGAGTTGATAAAATAAAGCAGTTGAATGATAGGGATACAATACATAAGTTGGCTACAAAAGGAGAGCTGAGTGCGAAGATATCAACAGCTGCTTTGGCTACCGATGCCAACAGACGAAACGATATGGCCCAGGTTATTTATCACGATGGCGTTTATAAAATATTTTTCAACTACTTTTTTACTTCGCCATCTGATGTGTCTGATGCTGCTATTGCGATGATCACTACAAAAGATTTTGTCAGCTTTACGCAGCCGCAACTTATTCTTACAAAACCATCGTGGTTGCTGAGCGGGCTTAATCCCAACGTGAAGGTGCAGCCTAACGGAGATCTTATATTAATATTTACAGGTTGGCTGAGCCAGCAACCGGATAGTTTAAGAACCGCTTTATGCAAATCGAAATTGCCTGCCAGCGGTGGTGGCTGGACAGCTCCCGAAATTGTACTGAATCAAAATAACCGCTTATCAGTTTGTGGCAGCAGGATATTTGATATGGGCAACGGCTACTGGCTGGCGCCTTACGACTACCTGGTATCGGGCCCAGGCTCCAGCAATAGTTCGTTGTATTATTCTTCGCTGGCTAAATCTTACGACTATGGTGAAACATGGCAGGCCACCCCTTTAGTTGTACGCGATAGCCCTGATAATGTAAACGAACCCGGCATTTATTTCAGGCCGGAGCAAGGCTATACTTTTTACTTCAGGTCAAAGGCATCCGGCGAGTTGAGAAAGGTAATGTTTGGCACAGCCGATACTGCCTTTGCAAACCCTTCAAGAGTATTTGCCATTTTGCCAACACAAAATGCTATGTCGTATTTGGCGTATTCAGAAGATACAAAACTGACCTATGCCACTTTTATGCGCTACCTGGGGCATACAACAAACCGTGTGTTTATCGATATGGCAGTATCGAGCGATGGAGATTATTTTACCGTTAGCGATGTAGTGGATCATACCTTAGGTACAGATGTGTTGAATGAGCCGGTAATATATTTTGCTAAGGAATTGAATAAGCTGGTGGTAATGTACACTAAAACGCGGGGCGGCTCTGCGGGTTACCAGGACCTGATGTGTAAGGTGTATCCTATGCAATATTTAAATCCGGTTAATACAGGGCTGGTGTATAGCATGCTTTCAGTGGTTAACAGGTATGTAGGCACCACATCGGCTTCGCCGAATAACCGGTGGTCGATAAAATTATACAGCCCGCGCATGACAACCGATAGCGCAGGTTTGTTCATTGGTAGTTTATCCGGCACTACAGGTAACGATAATACAGAATGGAGCCCTTACTTTTTTTCGCGAGGGGTAAATAAGAGTTTCGCATCGATGTATGAGAGCATGAATATGCCCGGCGATAATGGTGCAACAGGGCTTGGCTTTAAAACAAATGTGGGCGATACAGGTATTGGTGCCGATTTTATACTGAAAGGTAAAAGCGCTTTGTCGGTGTATTCAACTGCGGTAAAAGTACCAGTTAGTAATAACCCTAATAATTATTTCAATCCTTATTTCGGTAGTGTAAGAATGAACCCATCCACAACTACGCTGCAATACACCAGCAACGGCTACTGGAAAAATGCTACTGAAACCTTCTTCTATGATCTTCGCCTGGCGAAGTTTGCAACGGATAGTACTTATGCTGATACTTCGATGAAAAATAAGCTTATCAGCGTATTTGATAATACGGCAGGTAAGTATATGGATGATACTTCTTTTTCTATGTTACCAGGTGGTGGCTTCAAATTCAAAACAAAAAAGGTTACCGCTTCCGACAGGTTTATAGCAAGGGTAGAAAGCGTTTGGGTAGATGGGCTTGTGCCCCGCTATTATCCTTTAGATACGATTGGTAAGCCTATACTGGCCGTTTCGTTCAGGAAGCTTCGGGCAGACTATAATGGCTATGCATGCCGCCTTACCAGCCTTGCAGATGCCAACTCGTTTATTGATGTCGGGTTCACTCCTCTTGGCGAGCTGGATACATTTTTAGTTAACGACTGGAAGTGGAAAGATACCTGCTATATATCGAGGTGGTATAATCAGGGCGAATTCTCTACAGCTTATTTTCAGAGTGTCACTATACCACAAGGTGTAAGGTTCAGGAAAATAAACAGGGAAATATTTGCGGAATATAATGGCACCAGCTACATGAATACGAATAATAATAGTCCAGGATTATTCAATTTTTTACATAGCGGTGATAGTAATAGTACGGCTAATGTAGTGTTTAAGCCAACCTTGGTCACGACCTCAAGTGTTTATGGATTATATGGTAATAATTCAGGAACTACTGCATTGAGAGGGATTAGTTTATCGTATGATAATAGAAGTGCGCAAAGTGCTACAAATTTGATTATCGCTCAAGTTACGAATGGCACAAGCGGTCAACTTGTTGTTTCAAATAAATATAATAATAGTGGCTCAAGTGCAGATGCTAAAAGTGTGATTTTTAGTTTTTTGAATATTAATCAGGCTACAATAAACAAAAGTAGATTGTTTGCAAATGGAAGTACAGCTGTAACGAATAACACAAACAGCGATATTCCTTCAGCTGGCAATGCACCAACTTCTTTTTCTCTTGGTTCTAACGGTAGTAACAATGTGCGCATGAAGGGGAATATCTATGAATTTATTCTGTACGCCCACGAACTTACTGAAGCTCAGCGCATCAGTCTGCACAACAATCAAAATAACCGTTATCAAATTTACCAGCCATGACACCGGGAATAAGAAGTATTGAGCAAAAAGAGATAAGGGGTGTAACCTGGAAGGTATTATGGACCATTGTCACCTCATTCATAGCCGTAGCCCTGTTTTTCCTGACACAAGTAAACAGGGTGCTGACCGAAATAAGGCAAAACGATACGCAAACAAAGATCAATAGCATACAGATACAGCAACTGGATATTGCCACTAAAGACCTTAAAGCCAGGCAAGATAAACTGGATATGGATATACGCGATATAAAAGTACAAATGGCGCTGGATAAGCGTTACAGCCTGCTAATAAAATAATAATTATAAATACCCTACACTATGGAAACAACAAAGTTCGGCCTGTCGCAGATAGGCAACAAAACCCCTCTGTGGGCTAAATGGATATTCCGCATCATTTTTCTGCTCACTACCATCACCATCAGTTGGCTGGCAGCAACCAATGTTGTACCCGAAGCACAGAAGTATGAAATAACGCTCTTCCTGAAGGTGGTTATCGATCCCCTGGCTTACGGCCTCTCAAAGATGTTTGGCATTGAAGAAACCTCCTTGTACAGTTTTGAAAGAAAAAATAAATAACATGCGCAGTTTCCTTGTTTTATTGCTGCCATTACTGCTGGCTTCCTGCTATACTGCAAATAAAGCTACCCGGCAGGTGTGGAAGGCGCAGGGCTTCTATCCGCAGGTGGTAGCAAAAGCCTGCGGCAGTTTATATACAACGCCCGATAGTGTTTTTGCTAACGAGGTATTGCTGAGAGGCGATACAATAATTGTTAGCGATACTTTTCTTCAAACAGATACAGTATCGCATACCCTGTACAAGCATATCTACCATACCCTGCATACTACCGATACCCTGGTACGCAACAAGTTTGTGCAGGCGCGCAACAAAGCGTTGGAACAAGCCCTGCAAGCTGAGCTAACCAATATGAGCAATAAGTTGGCCGGCGAAACCCGTGCAATGAAACTGTGGAGGCTGGCTGCTCTAATTTGTAT
>CBFGNI010000034.1:0-17928 GCA_965650105.1 uncultured bacterium
TTCAGTCCTTTGCTCTACCAACTGAGCTACCACACCATTCCCGAATTGGGATTGCAAAAATAGTATTATAAACCAAATTTCCAAAAACAGTTAATATCTAATGTTTTGTAATCTTTCCGCTCAGGGTGGCGCCTTTGGCATCACGTATTTTTATCAGATATATACCAGCGGGCAATGTACTTATGTCAATAGTATTGTTATCTGATGAAAGCGAACCGTGCAATACCATACTGCCTGTCATATTACTAATAGTATATGCCTGCTTCTCATTTGTAAGGGTGTTGGTTTGGATAGTAACAATATCGTTGCCTGGGTTAGGATAGATAGTAACCTCATTATTGTGTAAACCTGCTACGTGCGTATAAGATGGGTCGTAGATTTCGATGATCTTATCAATTTGTGTACTGCCGTTAGCATTGGAATTGCTGGTGCTGATGAATATATTACCATCGGGGCCAATGCAAATGGCACGTATGCGGTCGCTGGTAAGACCTGCAATGGTACCAGTACCGGTAATGCCATCTAGGGTACGGTTCAGTTTCAGCTGATATAATTTCTGGTCTTTTAGCGTAGCCATTATCAAAGACTTTTGCAAGGTGGGGAACATCGGGTAGTCGTAATAATCAATGTCTGATACCGCAATAGTAGGTGTCCATGCCATAATGGGTTCTACAACGCTATTGCTATTGCAGAAAGTTATCTCTGAAGAGGTATTGCAGTAGCCCTCTACATTAGGCCAGCCATAGTTACGGTTGGTTTGTATAATGTTCACCTCATCGTCGTTACTAGGACCATGTTCCGATTCATAAAGTTTATTATTGGCATATACAATACCCTGTGGGTTGCGATGACCGAAAGACCATACCGGGCTACCTGCCATAGGATTGTCTGATGGTATGGTGCCATCTAAATTAATACGCAATATCTTACCGTTTATGACATTTACATCTTGCGCTACACTAGCAGTTGTAGCATCGCCGGTGGTAATGAATAGTTTGTCACCTACTATTAGCAGCCTGCAGCCATTGTGGTAATTGGCCCCTTTTATATCATCCAGTAATATGGTGTGGCCCGACAGGTCATTAGTACTTGCGTTGTATGTATAGCGCACTATCCGTTCGGTATAGTTGCCACCATTTATGTACTCATAAGCTACATACACATAGGGACTATTGGTAAAGTCAGGGTGCAAGGCTAAACCTAGCATACCACCTTCGCTTTGTATCACTGTATTCGTTTCATGGTACAAAGTATCCATATCGCCTGTAGCGGGATCAAGGCGGCAGATGTACCCGTTCTTTTGCGTCAACCAGAGATGGTTATCAGGACCATACACCATTTCCCATGGTATGAACAAGTTGTCTTTAACAATGCGCGTGGTCATTTGCGCATTTGCCATAGCAGGCAGCAATAAAAATAGTGCGTATAGTATTTTTTTCATGGGTATGCTTTATTGAAGTTACCACATATATAATGCCATCAGCGCAGATATAGCGTGTACTTGCCTATTTTTGTCCGCTCATGGATGCAGCTATATTCTTACAGGAAACCATCGTACAACTGAAACAAACCACATTGCTGGAGGCTATAGCAGTGGTGTTTGGTATGGCAAGTGTATTGCTGGCCAATCGTAACCATGTGGCTTTGTACCCTACAGGTATCATTAGTACGGTGATATACCTGTATATCATGTCGAAGCCAAGTGTAGGCTTATATGCTGAAGCCATGCTGAATTTGTACTACCTGGTAATGAGCATATATGGCTGGGTGTTATGGAATAAGCGGCATGAAAGCGAAAGCCCGGCAGCCATAACACATAATAATAATAAGGACTGGCTGATAACCGGCGCTATAGTTGTAATAGGCTGGATTATCCTGTACACAGTACTTAGTCAATTCACCGATTCTGATGTGCCGGTGTGGGATGCGATTGTATCAGCCACAGCATGGGCAGGTATGTGGTTATTGGCAAAGCATAAGGTTGAGAACTGGATATTGCTCAATATATCGAACCTCATAGCGATACCATTACAAATACACAAGGGCATACCTTTTACCGCCATACTTACTATCTTCCTGTTCATTGTGGCAGTGTCAGGATATTTCCGCTGGCGCAAAATGTACCAATCGCAACATAATAAAACCGCAGCTTGAGTGTAAAGAAAATAGTAGTAATAGGGCCTGAATCGACAGGTAAAAGCACTTTAAGCGAAGAGCTGGCTAAGGCATTACATACAGTATGGGTGCCTGAATATGCGCGTGGTTATTTAGAAGGACTGGGCCGTGAGTATAATGAAACAGATCTGTTAGCCATTGCTAAGGGGCAAGTTATTACCGAAGATGAGCTGGAGATAAAAGCCAATGAATATCTTATCTGCGATACTGACCTGTATGTATTAAAAGTATGGAGCGAAGCAAAATATGGCTATTGCCACAAGAATATACTAGAGGCAATAGCGCAAAAAAAATACGACCTGTATCTGCTTACGTATATTGACGTACTGTGGACGGATGATCCGTTACGCGAACACCCTGCGCCACACGAAAGGGAGTATTTCTACAAGCAGTATGCTGAAATAGTACAAAATAGCGGTGTGCCCTGGGTAGATGTACGGGGTAATGAACAGGAACGTTTATCCACATCAATAGAAGCCATTAAACGCCTCGGCTAGGTTTTTGTAACTTTATATATATGTTACTCCATATACACCCAGACGATCCCCAACAACGTAATTTGAATACAGTTATCAACTGTTTGAAGAACGGCGGGATCATCATTTACCCTACCGATACTATTTATGGCCTGGGTTGCGATATCTACAACACAGCAGCTATAGAACGCATTTGCCGGTTGAAAAATATGGACCCTAAAAAAGCACAGTTCTCCTTTATTTGCTGCGATCTGAGCCATCTGAGCGACTATGCAAAAAGCGTGGATACACCTACTTTCCGGCTGCTGAAAAATGCCTTGCCTGGCCCATATACATTTATATTAGAAGCCAGCAAGCAGGTACCAAAGCTATTGAAGACTAAAAAAGATACTGTGGGCATACGTGTGCCCAACCATAAAGTTTGTCATGAAATAGTGCGCCAGCTGGAGCACCCTATCATGAGTGTGTCACTGCCAATGGAGGATGATGTAGAATACTATACCGATCCTGAATTGATGCATGATATGTTTGGTGATAAAGTAGATATAGTAATAGATAGTGGGATAGGTGGTATGATACCCTCTACGGTTATCGATTGCAGCCAGGGTACACCTGAGTTAATACGGGAAGGTGCGGGTGAATGGGAGCATCTATTGTCTTAAGTTTTTCATTTTCTTTGCAGCATGTACACCAAGCAAGATGAGCAAAACCTTTACAAGGATGCTAAGGATCTATTGAAAGCAGAGGCAACAGATAAGCATATTGAGCAATTGCGCAATATCATTAACTATGCCGATTGGAAATATTATGTACAGAGTGAACCTGTGCTGGCCGATGAAGAGTATGATAAGCTCTTCAAAAAGCTAAAGGCACTTGAAGAAAAATATCCTGAACAAATAACTGCCGATTCTCCAACACAGAGAGTAGCAATTGGCCTAAGCGAAAAATTCCCCGCTGTTAGTCACCTGGTGCCCATGCTAAGCCTGGATAATACTTACAATGCGGAAGACCTGCGCGATTGGGACAAACGCTGCCACGATTTTATTGGCGATGGTGTAATAGAGTACTGTGTAGAACCTAAATATGATGGTGCCAGTATATCGCTGATATATGAAGATGGTAAGCTGGTGCGTGGCGCTACACGTGGCGATGGTGTAATGGGTGAAGAGATAACGAACAACATCAAACAAATACGCTCTATACCATTGTCCGCTGCTTTCGTTAAAGCCGGTATTTCACAGATTGAGATTCGTGGTGAAGTGGTGATACATAAGGAAGTATTTGCCGCTTATAATGCACAGCGTGTGGCAGACGGTTTATCACCACTGGCTAATCCGCGCAATGCTGCATCGGGTACATTGAGAATACTGGATACTAAAGAAGTAAGCAAACGTAAGCTATCGGCTGTGCTCTATCAAATCAGCGATTATACACTGAAAGGGAATGAAGTCCCGCAGGCATTAAGGTCTCATTTCGGTTCTTTGGAATGGTTGTATCAATTAGGTTTCCCTACGCCCGTAAAAGAAATGAAGCGCTTCAAAAATATCGATCAGGTAATTGATTTTTGTGTTGATTTTGAACTGCGCCGCGACGACCTGCCTTTTGAAGTGGATGGCCTTGTAGTAAAAGTGAACAATTTTGAACAGCAAGACCAGATGGGCATGACTGCCCACCACCCGCGTTGGGCAGTGGCATATAAATTCAAAGCAAGGCAGGCAACCAGCAAGCTATTACGCGTTGAGTTCCAGGTTGGTCGTACTGGTTCTGTAACCCCCGTGGCTAAAATTGAACCTACTCCTATTGGTGGCGTAACCGTTACATCCATTTCTTTATTCAACGAAGATGTAGTGCGCGAGAAAGACTTGCATATAGGTGATACTGTATTGGTAGAGCGTGCAGGAGATGTGATACCATACATTGTGAAACCATTGGCTGAATTGCGTACAGGTAAAGAAAAAGCCATAGTGTTCCCAACTGAATGCCCCGTATGTGGCGAACCATTAGAGAAACCGGAAGAAGAAGCCGTGTGGCGCTGTATCAATATTAGTTGCCCGGCACAGGTAGTGGAGCGGATTATTCACTTCGCAAGTAAAGATGCTATGGATATACGCAACCTGGGTGGTGCCAATATCCAGAAGTTTTATGAGTTAGGGTTATTGAAAGATATACCCGGCATATACAAAATCAATTTCGATGCGATCCGTAAGCTGGAAGGCTTTGGCGAAAAATCCATAACCAACCTGCAAACTGCCATCGAAAATTCTAAAAAGCAACCTCTGAACCGTGTAATATATGGTTTAGGCATACGCCATGTGGGTGAAACGATGGCCAAAACTTTAGCCAATGCGATAAGCCATATTAAAGACCTGTACGACTGGACAGAAGAACAACTGGTATCGCTGGATGATGTAGGGCCTAAAGTGGCAGCATCGGTAGCGCACTTTTTTCATACACACGAAAACCGCCACATGATCGATCTGCTGGAAGCAGCAGGTGTCAACCTTGCTAATCATCATAAAGGCCACTCAAATGCCGATGGCGCACTTGCAGGTAAAACATTCCTGTTTACAGGTACACTCAGCAAATTCAAGCGCAGTGATGCTGAGGCTATGGTTGAAGAAAAAGGTGGTAATATACTTGGGGGTGTAAGCAGCAAACTCAATTACCTGGTGGTAGGCGAAGACGCAGGCTCAAAACTGGAGAAAGCAAAGAAACTGGGTACTGTCGCCATACTTAGCGAAGATGAATTCCTTGAACTGATACAATAAGGAATATAAAAAGTGCAATTGCCAACCAGCAATTGCACTTTTATTTTTTAGTATTGGATGTTAAATCGTTATACTGGCAATAAGCACAGCAAGGAAAGATATAACCGCAACGATAGATATATCTACAATACCTAATACCAGGCCTGCTATACCCATACCTTTCCCTTCTTTACGGCGTACTGCCTTAGCTCCTGTAATAAGGCCTGTTAGGCCCAATGCAAAAGCAATCACCAATAATGGAAGCACTACAGCTGATGCAGTGGTGCTGGCAACAATGAATGCCGCTACAATAGATGCCATGCCTACAGAGCTAAGTATAAGCGATGTAGCGCCTAATGCATTGTTTTTATGTGGTTCAGCAATAGGTTGGCTATCTATCTCGTCTGCTTCATCCTCATCATCCATTATTTGTTTTTTCTTAATGGTGTCAGTTGAAGTAATGTTGATGTGGGGAGCTTCGATGCTGGTTTCATTTGTGCTGTACTTCGGGAAAGCTGCATAGCTAAAATTGGTGCAGGTAATAACAGCTAATAGGGTTAATAATGTACGGATTTTCATATAGTTAGTATATTGCGGGCAAGATAAAAACAATTTTGTGAATCGTATAGTGTTGAAAGGTTTTCTGATTTTCTTTTCTTGTATTTGTTACGCTTTTATTACAGTTGCCCAATCAAAAGAAACTATTCTTATAGGCACCTTAATAGTAAAGGACGGTAAAACATACGCTTATAAACTACAGTTTAAAGATTCGCTTGGTAAAATAAAAGGCTTTTCTATTACTGATGTAAATGGTCCCGATCAAACCAAGGCTACCATTACAGGTACTATAAATAGCGGACGAAATGAAATAAGGTTTTCAGAAGGGAAAATAACTGCCAGCAACAGCAGTTGGGATAAAAAGGATTTCTGTTACCTGGATGGATTCTTAAAATTAGAATCTGGTAAAACCAGTATATGGAAAGGTAGTTTTACCAGTCGCACTGCTGATAATAAGCCATGGGTAAAAGGTGATATTATGGTAATAGGCTCGGCAGCCCTGGTTGAAGAACTAAATAAAATAGTTGTTCAATCGAGGTCCGACACGGTAATAAAATTTGTAAACAGGCTAAAGGAAGCTATCGCCGATACGGTGAAGGCTGCACCCCTCAAAGTGCGCAGAATGCTGCCGGGTTCTACTTACGAAATACAAGGGAATGGCAAAACTGCTGTGCTTGAAATATGGGACGATAAAATAGTAGATGGCGATAGAGTAACCATAACCCATAACGGCAAGCAGGTGTTGGATAATTACACATTGGCTAAAGAACATAAGCAGCTGGATATAACCCTTTGGGCCGACGCGCCTGACCGTATTACAATAACTGCTAATAACCAGGGGGCTCAACCACCCAATTCTGCAATGGTTAAGCTGGTATCGGGTGAGGAAGAATACCTGATAAATGCAGAAACGGAGCCTGGTAAGCCTGTACATATAATATTGAAGCCGAGTGGGCGGAATTAGGGCATTAGTTTCTACCTTTGACACGCTATTTTCCCGAGTATATAACTAATGTCAGAGATAAAACCATTTTTGCGCTTAAGCGGGTTGGAGCCTTTAGTAGTGCGCCCCGAAACCAATTTTGTGAATGTAGGTGAACGTACTAACGTCACCGGTTCCAAGAAATTTGCAAGGCTTATAAGAGAAAATAAATATGAAGAAGCACTATCTGTTGCGCGCCAACAAGTAGAGAGCGGTGCGCAGATACTGGATATAAATATGGACGATGCACTGCTGGACGGAGTGCAGGCCATGACTACGTTCCTTAACCTCTTGCAAAGCGAACCGGATATTGCCCGGATACCCATTATGCTCGATTCATCGAAGTTCAGCATCATCGAAGCTGGCCTGAAGTGTGTGCAGGGTAAGTGTATCGTTAACTCCATATCGCTGAAAGAAGGCGAAGATAAGTTTATAGAGCAGGCACAGATTTGTCGTAGCTATGGTGCTTCAGTTATCGTTATGGCATTTGATGAAAACGGACAGGCAGATAGCCTTCAGCGGAGGATAGATATTTGCCAGCGTGCTTACGATATACTCACGCAACAAGTAGGTTATCACCCTGAAGATATCATCTTCGATCCTAACATTTTCGCAATAGCAACAGGTATTGAAGAGCATAATAACTATGCGGTTGAATTCATTGAAGCAACACGTATCATTAAACAAAAAATGCCACTTACCAAGGTAAGCGGAGGTGTAAGCAATGTATCATTCTCCTTTCGTGGTAATGATACGGTTCGCGAAGCAATACATAGCGTATTCTTGCTGCATGCTATTAAAGCAGGTATGGATATGGGTATTGTGAATGCCGGTCAGTTGCAGGTGTACGATGAAATAGAGCCACAATTGCGTGAGCTGTGCGAGGACGTTGTATTGAACCGCCGCGAAGATGCTACGGAGCGCTTGGTAACATTTGCCGAAACTGTGAAAGCAAAAGGCAAAGAAGAAAAGAAAGATGAGCTATGGCGTAGCAATACTGTTGAAGAGCGTTTGAAACACGCCTTGGTGAATGGTATTACCGAATATATAGATGAAGATACCGAAGAAGCCAGGCAGAAATACCCGCGTCCGCTGGAGGTAATTGAAGGACCGCTAATGGCAGGTATGGATGTAGTTGGTGACCTCTTTGGCAGTGGTAAAATGTTTTTGCCACAGGTGGTGAAGAGCGCACGTGTTATGAAGAAGAGTGTTGCTTATCTAACACCATTCATAGAAGAAGAAAAGAAAACAAACCCCAATGCAAGGCAGGGTGGCGCAGCTAAAATCTTGCTGGCAACTGTAAAGGGCGACGTACATGACATTGGTAAGAACATTGTAGGTGTAGTTCTAGGTTGCAATGGCTATGACATTATAGATCTTGGCGTAATGGTACCTGCTGATAAGATATTAGAAACAGCAGAAAGAGAAAATGTTGACATCATCGGTTTAAGTGGGTTGATAACACCATCGCTGGATGAGATGGTGCATGTGGCCAAAGAAATGAAACGCCGCAGCATGAAACAGCCATTAATGATTGGCGGCGCCACCACATCTCGCACGCATACTGCCGTGAAGATAGCACCTGAATATAATGAAGGGGTTGTGTATGTATTAGACGCCAGCCGCAGTGTAACAGTGGCAGGTAACCTTTTGAGTAAAGAGAACAAAACAGCTTTTTTGAGCGATATAGATACCGAGTATACCAAGCTAAAGGCAGACTTCGCTAACAAACGTACTATAAAGCAATACATACCTTTTACTGAAGCGCAGAAGAACCACGTGAAGATAGACTGGAGCAATTACACTCCGCCCGTGCCTGCATTTACAGGCAGCAAAGTGTTTAGCGATTACGACCTGAACGAGATACGCGCGTATATAGATTGGGGGCCATTTTTCATAGCATGGGAGATGAAGGGTAAATATCCCGATATATTAAAGGATGCACATGTTGGTGTGGAAGCAACTAAGTTGTTTAATGAAGCCAATGCAATGCTTGATAAGATCATTGCTGAAAAATGGCTGACTGCAAAAGGTGTAGTAGGGTATTGGAAAGCAGAAAAGACAGCACCTGATACAGTAGTAGTGAAGGATGAGAATGGCAATGTGCTGCATCATTTAGAGTCGCTTCGTCAGCAACAAAAGAAAGCAGCCAATCAGCCTAACTTCTCGCTGGCCGATTTTATCAGCGATAGGCAAGAAGATTATATTGGTGCATTTGCAGTTAGTATACACGGTATCGAGCAACATTTGCAAAAGTTCGTGGACAATCATGATGACTACAATAAGATAATGCTGCAAGCCTTAGCTGACAGGCTTGCGGAAGCTTTTGCAGAGGTATTGCACAAACGTACGCGTAAAGAATTTTGGGGTTATGCTGCAAATGAAGATATGAGCAATGCTGAATTGGTAAAAGAAGAATACCAGGGTATTCGCCCTGCACCGGGCTATCCCGCTTGCCCCGACCATACTGAAAAACACAAATTGTTCGCATTGCTAAACGCAACAGAAAATGCCGGTATACAACTAACAGAGTCTTTAGCAATGTACCCCGCCGCTTCGGTATGCGGCTGGTATTTCAGCCATCCGCAAAGCACTTATTTTGGCGTTGGTAAAATAAGCGATGACCAGCTGCAAGACTATGCAAAGCGCAAGGGCATGAGTATAGAAGAGGCAACAAAATGGCTTTCACCCATATTAGATATGTAATGTTTGGAGATCAACAAGAAAAAGAAGTAATAGCAGAAGAACCTAAGGTTAATACTAAATACAAGCCCGTAGCCTGGCTGGCGCACCTTATATCGTTTGTTTTTCATCCGGTATTTATGCCCACCATTATGGCCTATGCTATGTACAGGTTTGTGCCTGCTTACTTTGCCGGAACTTCTTTGAATGAATATTCATTCAGGTTCCTGCTGCCCATTTTCATTATTACCGGGTTCTTTCCTATCCTCAGCGTGCTTATTATGAAAGGACTGGACTTCATTAAGAGCGTGCATATGTACGATCCTAAAGACCGTATCATACCCCTCATTACATCTATGATATTTTATTTCTGGCTGTATTGGGTGTTTAAAAATATTAGTGCTCCGTTTTTATTGCGTGTACTGGCGCTGGGCAGTTTCTGGGGGGTTATTACTTTATTCATGGTCAACATCTTTTATAAGGTAAGTATGCATACAGCAGGTGCCGGTGGCATGCTGGGTATGCTGATAGTATTGATGATGCTGAGCCCAGTCAGTCTTACATTGCCGTTATTCCTGGCGCTTATTGTGGCTGGTATCATAGGTACCGCGCGCATGTTGTTAGGCGCCCACCAGCCATCAGAAATATGGTTGGGTTATATACTGGGTATATTGGTGCAGGTAGGCGCTTATCTTTACCTTATATAACATCCAAATGCTTTTTTAGATAGGCTTATCAGCACAATTAGCAATGTGCTTATCTCTATATTCTTTTACTTTGCTGCGCATAAAAAGTAAGGTTTATAACATATTTATTACTTGGAAAACACTAACACATACGGCGCGGAAAGAGCTGTGAAGAAAAATTCTGTTGTTCTAGTACTTATACTTGGCGCGCTAACTGCCGTTAGTCCTTTTTCTATAGATATGTATTTGCCTGCATTTCAGCAAATAGCTACCAGTTTACATACTACCGTTCCTAAGGTCTCGTTATCGCTTAGTAGCTATTTTATAGGCATGGCCCTGGGTCAGTTATTATACGGCCCGTTGCTGGATAGGTTTGGCCGTAAGCGCCCGCTGTATGCCGGCCTGGTGCTGTATATAATAGCAACCATTGCCTGCATCTTGTCGCACAATGTTGAAATGCTCATCGCATACAGGTTATTGCAGGCATTGGGTGGTTGTGCAGCAGGTGTAGCTTCTGTTGCTATGGTGCGCGATTTTTTCCCCGAGCAGGAACGGGCAAAAGTTTTTTCCATGTTAATGCTGATACTAAGTGTATCGCCCTTATTTGCACCAACTATAGGTAGTCTTGTTGCTGCGGCTTGGGGATGGCAGGCTGTGTTTGTTGTTTTGGGCATTATTATGAGCCTTATTTTATTGCTCGTAATATTTGTATTGCCTGAAGGGCATCTGCCCGATGCCACCGTTTCGCTCCGGGCACAACCAATTATTCAAAACTTTCTATCCATATTCCGTACGCAGCAATTCTTTGCCTATGCGCTGTCAGGGGCTTTTTCATTTGCAGGTCTGTTTGTGTACCTGGCAGGCGCGCCTTCTATCTTTATGAATACTTTCGGGCTTACTGAAAAGGAGTTCGGTTTGGTCTTCGCCTTGTTGTCTATCGGGGTAGTGGGGGGCGGACAAGTGAATATACAGCTTACAAAGCGTTATAAAAGCGAACAGATATTTAAGATAGCCCTTTATACACAGGTATTAACAACGCTTGTTTTTTTACCGGGTGCTATTATGGGCTGGTATGGGCTAATTGCGCATATTGTATTGTTTTTCATATTCTTATCGTGCATTGGGCTTACATACCCCAACGCTGCATCGTTAGCCTTGCAGCCATTTCAAAAAAATGCTGGCGCCGCCGCATCGCTTATGGGTTTTCTGCAAATGGGTACGGGTGCTGTTAGTTCTGCGATATTTGGCCTGCTGTCTTATTCGGCAAGTATCTCGGTTGGTGTTTTATTTATTATTACGGGTATTACCGGGCTGGTCCTTTCAAAAATAAAACCCCGCAACACAGTTCGTGAAGCAGGGCTGTAAAGTAAATCATGGTGTAGGCTTTACATAATGAAAGAGCCTGCAAAATACTGTTCCAATTCTATATAAGGCCACCGTGTTTTAACCCCACTTTTTAATATGTACGCGCACTATTTGTTTCCCGTTTTTTATATTACATAATTATATTTAACATAGTAAATTTATTCTATTTAATAGTAAATAATTTTTAATGATAAGTGTAATTTATTGCTTATTATAAATTTAGGGTGATTCGTATAAATACCGTTAAAAAACGGTGGTAATTGGCATAGGTTTGATATTACTTTTGCCGTATGGATCGTGAAATATTTGAAATAGAGACGGGCCTTGTTGCAGAGGAGCACAAAGAGACTTTTACCCAGTGGCAAATAAAAAAAAGCATGGAGCACCTGCAAGATGCTTTGAGCGACATGTATGCCCTGATGGATAAGTTTATAGCCTACGTGCAGGAGCAGGAAAATTAGAAGAGCAACATGTCTTGATAAATGCAGACTTATTTCACCGCATTATAACCAACAATACCTATTACCAGCCATATAATACCTTTTACCAGGAAAAAAAGAAACCCCCACAGTCCCAGCTTCTTTATCCATTTTATTGCTTTCGATTGATTTTTCATTGTGGTTTCCATGCCATTTACATTTCTATGACAAAGGTAATTTCAATGATTGCCGTTATATTTTGAAAACGGGAAAACGATTTGCAGAAACAGAAATGAATGTGTACGCAGCTAGCCTTCCAAATGAATAGATATCACTATCATGCGCGTGCTGAGTGTTTCTATGGCATTACTTAGGGGTATGCGGCTATCTTTATAATGCTGGTTAAGCAAACCCTGGCTAATTTTTATTTCAGGTGAAAATATAAAGTTGGGATAGTAAAATTCAAAACCGGCACCTAGTTCATATCCCGCATCTAACGGGCGTACTTTTATAAATTCATCGGCCCTGCGAGAGCGTGCATTGGCGGCAAGGTCTATATCTACCTTACCACCCATCAGCGCATAAAACCTGAAATTGCCAATACGGTCGCTTTTAAATTTCAGTTGCAATGGCAAGTGCATGTAAATAGATTCTATCGACTTGTCAATGGTGCTATCGCCACCCAGGCTCGATGCTAAAATCACCATTCTTTTTTCTGCAAAAGCAAGAGATGGTACGAAACGTAGATCGAAACGACGGTTGAGCCTGAGATTGCCCATCAGCCCCAGGTTGAAACCCGGCCTGAAACGCGGGGTTATTGAAATAAAAGTATCCGTTTCAACAAAAGACTTGGTGTAGCCTATTTTATAAGTAGAAAAGTTAGTGCCAAAAGTGATACCAAAATAGTATGCTTTCTGGTCGTGCTCTGCCATATTAATGACATGCCGTTGTGCAAGGGTATGCTGCGAAGAGAACAACAGGCAGGTGAGTATCAATAATTTGCAACAGAAACGCATGAATGCTACAAGATATGTATATAAACGTAAAATACGAAGATACAGTATGTGCAACTTGAAACAAGCTACCGTGAAAAAACGGTAGCAAAAATTTTGAAAAATTGAAATTTCCTGAATATTTAAATCTTATCTTCGCAGTCACACTTAGAAACACTATTAAAATCTAGATAAGAAATTTACCCGCCAGCATGAAAAAGAGAGACCCGCTTCATTTTGAAGCGGGTCTTGATGTTATAAGAATCTATTATGTAGTTTGCCTGGTTATATACTTGGTTTTTTCCGGGGCTACATAGTTGTTCATCATATCCAGCAATTCATCTACCAGCGGGCTGGTAAGAAGCATGGTACGGGTACATTCATCCAAAAAGCCTTCACTAACCATATTTGTACACAGGGCGGTAAGCGCATCATAGTAGCCATTTATATTTAGTAATGCAACGGGCTTGCTATGTAAGCCGAGTTGCCCCCATGTCAGCATTTCAAACATTTCTTCCAATGTGCCAAATCCGCCAGGCAGCGTGATAACGCCATCGCACAGTTCGTTCATCTTCAATTTGCGCTGGTGCATGGTGTGTACAGTTATGAGTTCGGTAAGTCCTTCGTGTGCTATTTCCTTGGTTTTCAAAAAATCAGGTATTATCCCTATTACTTCGCCGCCATTGGCCAGCATAGCATCAGCTACTACGCCCATAAGGCCCACTTTAGCACCGCCATATATCATACGTATATTACGTTCGGTTAGTTTTACTCCTAGTTCATAGGCGGTATCGCGGTGCACGGGGTCATATCCTTCACTTGAACCACAAAATACTGCAAGGCTTTTCATAAGCATATAATTATGTAGTATAAAGATAACGGCTAATTGTATTACCCCGCTGTTTACTAATTGTAAAAACTGCAATTACTTTGCATTAAAGTTTCAACAAATGCAGTACACTGCAAGCACAAGGGGCTATAGAAAATTTGATTTGCTGGATGATACAGCTACTATCATTGGACGCCTCGACTATACCTCGTTTTTCTCAAATACAGCACATATCATTATCAACGAATTGCCGGTATATGATGTAAAAGTGGCGGGGTTTTTTAATAATGCCCGGCATATATACAGGAACGATGTTCTGTTTGCACAGGTAAGGGTGAATTTACGTGGAGCTGAAATTTATTTTGAAACAGGTAAAACTCTTTACTTCAGGCGAAGGAATCTTTGGCATAATGAGTATATACTTACCGATGGTGCTGAACAATTACTTGCCGATTTAAAAGCTGAATTTAAATGGGCAAGGTTTGCTTTCGATTACCACATAGATGTGTACGACAATATGCTGGATAGAGAAACAAACTCGCTGATACCTTTTTTAATGCCTTACTGTGCTATGTATATACGCAGAAGACGTGCAGCAGCTGCATCAAGCTAATAAAAATAATAAGAGCCGCATATCGCGGCTCTTATCTATAAAACTTCTAACTGATTTTTTAACAGGTCTTCAAATTCATCGCGCTTGCGTACCAGGTGCGCTTTCCCTTCTACAATTAATACTTCAGCAGGCTTCAGTCTTGAATTGAAATTGCTGCTCATTTCAAAGCCATAAGCACCTGCATTATGAAAGACCAGCAAATCGCCTTCACGCACTTCATTCAGTACCCTGTCCCACGCGAAGGTATCTGTCTCGCAAATATTACCTACTACGGTGTAGATGCGTTCTGCACCATTGGGGTTAGATATATTACTGATGCGATGATACGCTTCATAGAACATTGGGCGTATTAAATGGTTGAAGCCTGAGTTGACACCAACGAATACCGTTGCTGTAGTTTGCTTGATAACGTTAGCCTTCACCACAAAGCTGCCAGCTTCGCTTACTAAATATTTACCCGGCTCAAACCATACCACTAGCGGGCGGCCATATTCTTTTTCAAATTCTTTTACGGCTGTAGTTAGTTTACTGCCTAATGTTACCACATCGGTTTCAGGGTCGCCCTCTTTGTAAGGAACTTTAAAGCCACTGCCCAGGTCAATAAAATCAAGCTGTTTGAAATGCGTTGCTACATCAAACAATACATCAAGCGCACGCAGAAAAACATCTACATCTTTTATTTCGCTACCCGTATGCATGTGCAAACCTTGCACGTGTATGTTGGTAGTCTTTACAATACGCTCAATATGGCGCATTTGGTGTATAGAGATACCAAACTTGCTATCGATATGGCCGGTGGATATTTTGTAATTGCCACCCGCTTCAATATGCGGGTTGATACGGATACATACCGGGTAACTGCCGCCATATTTATTGCCAAATTGTTCCAGTATCGAAATGTTGTCAATATTGATATTAACACCCAGCTCTTGTGCAGCAACTATCTCGTTAAAGTCAACACAATTGGGTGTGAACAATATTTCCTTTGCATCGAACCCTGCCTTCAACCCCAGCTTCACCTCGTTGATGCTTACACAATCGAGCGATGCGCCCAGTCCCTTTATATACTTCAATACGTTGATATTGGTCAGCGCCTTGCAGGCATAAAAGAACTTGGTAGGATGGCCATTGAAAGCATCCTGTAGCTTTTGGTACTGCTGAGCTATTTTTTCAGCATGGTACACATAGACCGGCGTGCCAAACTGGTTGGCAATGTCTATTAGTTGTTGGTTGGTTATCTGCTCGTACATAAGGGTGCAAATGTAAAGACAAATTAGCTGATTAATTGATGTGATGATTAGCCAATTATTCTATTGGCTAATTGTCTTTATTCATCCCATCAATCCATTCCACAGTGCCCTTTACATAGTATTTCTTCACCTGGTAGGGATAGGTTTCATAAAAAATGCTATCCTCGTTCATGGTGTTCCCTTTATCGCAATCCTGCTTGGCTTTATGTATTACTATAGCTGCCTGCTTATAGTCTTTTAGTTGCATTAGTGCTAAAGCTTTATAGTATTCTGCATCGAAAAAGTCAGGGTAGTCGATCAATGATTTATTCAGGTATTCCAGTGCGCCTTTGTAATCTTCCTGCTCGTAACGGGTTACACCCAAATAGTACCAGTGTATATAATGCACCCAGCTTTCACCATTGCGCCCAATAGTGTAGTCAATACATTTTCTTATGTAGTTTTCCGCACTATCAAACCTGTTAAGCTGCAAATAACATAAGCCTGTGTAAAAATCGTAAGGATGGTCCATAACACCCGAGTTGCCATTGATACTACGTGCCAGATTGAAATCGTCAATTGCGGCACTATACTCTTTGGAGAAGATGCATTTGCAAAAGGCGCGGTAAGGTACCCATACGGGTGGGTCGTATTTTGCGGCACTATCAATGAAAGGTGCAGCCAGCTCATATTTGTTTTGCTTAATAAGTGGCATGCCACGTTGCTGCCACAAATATGCATTTTGCGGTAATATAGCCAGCGCACTATCAATATACCTTTCGCGTTTTCGTGAGAACAATGGGCTTTTCCAGGCACCTTCGCGCATGTAATGTTGAAAGACAGAATCTTCCTGTGTCATTGGCTTTTTTACTTCTTTGGTTTTCTCATCTTTCGCCAAAACAGGCATAGCGTAGCTAATAGCCACCAGCAGTAGCGTACAAATTTGTTTCATACAGTTTGTTTTAGTGTGCGTATGAAAGACCAGTATATAAAACTAAATGAAAGGGCAGGTATTAGTTAATAATTAGCCAAAGAATAAATTACACTTTACCATTCTTTATTTCTTCCACAATAGCAGGGTCAAGCAAGGTAGATGTGTCGCCAAGGTTTTCTGTTTCGCCCTCAGCTATTTTGCGCAGTATGCGGCGCATTATCTTACCACTGCGTGTTTTAGGCAAACCATTTACAAACTGTACTTTATCTGGTTTAGCAATAGGGCCTATCAATTTACTTACGGTTTGTAGTATGTCAGCCCTGGTATCGTTATCAATTATATGTTGAGGGTCGAAGATTACATAAGCATAAATTCCTTGTCCTTTCAGGTCGTGCGGGTAGCCAACCACTGCGCTCTCAATAACACCTGTATGCATATTAATGGCATTCTCTACTTCTGCAGTACCTATGCGATGGCCGCTTACATTCAGTACATCATCTACACGGCCTGTAATACGGTAGTTGCCATCTTTATCGCGCAGTGCGCCGTCGCCCGTAAAGTATAAACCGGGGTAAGTAGCGAAGTAAGCCTGCCTGCAACGCTCATGGTCGCCATAAGTTGTGCGCATCATACCCGGCCAGGGAAAGCGGATACACAAATTGCCTGAAACACCATTGCCCTGCAGCTCGTTGCCTTGCTCATCTACCAGTATAGGCTGCACGCCCGGCAATTGTAATGTAGCATGTGCAGGTTTGGCCGGTGTAATTCCCGCCAGGTTCGATATCAGTATGCCTCCTGTTTCAGTTTGCCACCATGTATCCACAATAGGGCAGCGGCTTTTGCCAATATGTTCATGGTACCAATACCACGCTTCTTCGTTTATTGGCTCGCCAACGGTACCCAGCACTTTCAGGCTGCTGAGATCATGTTTATCTATCACATCAGTTCCATGCGCCATCAAACTACGTATAGCAGTTGGTGCGGTGTAAAGTATGTTCACTTTATGTTTATCAACAATATCCCAAAACCTGCCCGCATCGGGGTAGGTAGGTATGCCTTCAAATAAAACTATTGTAGCAGCCGCGCATAACGGGCCATACACAATATAGCTATGGCCCGTTATCCAGCCTATATCGGCAGTGCAGAAGTACACGTCACCAGGCTTGTACTGAAAGACATTGACAAATGAATATGTAGCATACACCATATAGCCGCCACAGGTATGTACTACACCTTTGGGT
>CBFGNI010000035.1:0-17629 GCA_965650105.1 uncultured bacterium
TAATGATCTGCTTTCTTTGCTGCTGCCTTTTTAGGAGCCGCTTTTTTGGCCGCAGCTTTTTTAGGAGCTGCTTTTTTTGCTGTTGCCATAAACTGTGAATTTAAGGGTTAAAAAAAAACCTTATGGCAAAATCGCCGAGCGGGTTAGGCTTCGGCGATTGCTGATACTTCTTTTACAGACACTAATGTCTTAGTGCGGGTCTTACGAAACTCCACAATACCATCAACCAGCGAGAAAATGGTAAAATCTCTACCAAGTCCTACGTTTGTACCGGGATGATATACTGTACCACGCTGACGAACAATTATATTGCCTGATATAGCAGGCTGACCACCGTATATTTTAACACCAAGACGCTTACTCTGGGAGTCGCGGCCGTTCTTTACACTGCCTTCACCTTTTTTATGTGCCATTGCTAAACTTAACTATTTACGAATTTACAAATTAAAATTAAATAATTTCATTTATTTTGATCTTCGTCAGGTATTGACGGTGACCATTCATTTTCTGATAACCTTTACGGCGTTTCTTCTTGAATACAATTACTTTATCACCTTTCAGGTGGTCGAGGATTTCAGCTTGTACTTTAGATGAACCGGCAAAGGTGAGTTTACCTTCTTTACCCGTCATCACAACATCTGAAAATTCAACTTTATCGCCTACATTACCTGTCAGGCGGTGTACAAACAATTCATCATCCTTCTGTACTTTGAATTGTTGGCCGGCTATACTTACTATCGCAAACATGACGCTCCTAAAATATTTTGCGCAAAGTTAATACAGTTTTTTCATTTTAAACAAATAAAAATTTCATTTTATAAAATTTGATTCTGCTTTTATATTAGCTTTCTTATGCCCATCGATACCAGATCAACCTATATCAGCACTTTTTTTACCGCCTTATGCTATGGCCTTGGCTTGTACCTTATACAGATATTTCTATACAAATGTGGTATGCTACCCTATTTTCCTGAAAGAGGTTCACTGACGAATTGGGATGGTATTTTTTATTACAGTATAGTACACGAAGGATATAGCTACAACAATTGGGTAAGTAACACTGGGTTTTGCGTCATGTTTCCCTGGATATGGAAATTGAGCCATTTAGGCGTTTATGGTATATGCTTGCTTAATATTACTCTTTTCGCATTGGGGTTTAGTCTTTTATGCAGGTTGATGAAGCCTTCAATTAGTGAACAATGGTTGTGGCTGAGTACTCCATCACTATATTTCGCATTTATACCCTATCCTGAAGCGCTTTTCTTTTTATTCATTACAATAGCGCTTTATGGTATTCAGTATAACAAACGTTACTTAGTGTGGGTAGCATTATGCTGCTCGGCGCTCACGCGTATGAATATTGTATGCCTGGTACCCACATTTATACTTGCCGAGATAATAACAAACGACCGGAAGCGCTGGTTACACTCAATTGCAATAGCTTTTTTGAATTATTGCCTGCCGCTTTTTATAGGAGTTACCATCTTTGTGCTGTATCAATACAAAAGAACAGGTGTCTGGTTTGCATATTTTATAAAACAGCGCACAATATGGCAGCGGGTATTTTCTTTACCCAGGCTTCCTTTCCAGGTAGCCAGCGGGCCGGCTACTTTATGGATAAATGCGCTTGCGCTTTTTGTAAGTTTACTTGCTCTGGTTTTTATATGCATCTTATTTATCAATTGGGTAAGAAATAACAAACAGGCAAATAAATTGTATGTCCTCTCTAACCTCTATCTTTTATTCTCAGCTTTATTAATTGTTTTTTATAACCCTAAGTGGGGAGGAAGCGGTACTACCAATGTAATAGGCGCACACAGATACATTCTTGTATCACCTTTCTTTTTTATTTTTCTACAACATGCTACCAATAATAAACAATACAAAATATTGCACTTTATATGCGTGCTAATTGCCGCTAATACATTTTGGCTGGCCTTTGGCTCTTATTTGCATATACAAGAGTTCTTATTTTTCAACTTTAATACACTTATCATATTATGTTATATGGCGGTGGCCAATAAAAAAATAACATGGACTTCAATAACGTTGATCGCTGTAAACGTTTTGCTGCAAATAATGTTAATGCAGCGTTTCTTAGGCAACCTGAGCATTGACTAATTAAGAAGGTTTAGCCACATTAATCGGTGATAAAATCGTTTCTACCGAACAGTAGCTATGCCTCAACAGCTATAGAGACTACAAACAAATGTTCTTTAGCAAGAGCAAAACAAGCGAATCTTACAATCACACCTCCATGTAGACTGTGCAGGTAGCACCATAAAGCATATCTTAGCTATCACAATTAGGGCACTAATGAAATTTATAACCTATTGGTCTGCGTTGGCCTTTATAGCTCTGCTGGTATTGATGAGTGGTATATACTACAGCCAGCAAATACATTTTTGGCCCCAGGGTATACATGACTGGGCCCAGGCCGATCGCCTGTCGCTGGCCATAAGTTTCTACGATCACGGCATGGACTTTTTTCACCCCCGCACGCACAATATTTATTCAACTGATGGTATAACCGGGGTAGAACTACCGTTGCAAAGTTATTTAGCTGCCATTGGTGGTAAAATATTGGGACGCAATCATATCAGCGCCTGCTTCCGCCTGTTAGATATCATTATTACCTGTACAGGATTGCTGTTTTTATTCCTGGCATGTTACAAGGCCACGAAAGATTTTGTATTCAGTATTTTCCCGGCGTTGTTCATATACATGTCACCTATACTTATTTACTACACCTGCAACTATGTACCCGATAGCGCAGCTTGTGCATTGACCTTCATTAGTTTTTATTACATTATTGATTATACAAATACCAATAACTCACGCAAATTAGTATGGGCAATATTTATACTTACGCTATCCTCGCTCATCAAGACATCGGAAGTTATATACTTGCTAGGGTTTCTCGGTTATGTTTCATTTCAACGTATAGCAAAATCAAATAATTTTAATAAAAAAGAAAACCGGGCATTTATTGTTGTTGCAGTAATAGGCTTGGGGCTAATAGCACTACAATATACTTACAACCAATATTTGAATACTAAATATAACAGCACTGTATTCCTGGCCAAACCTAATCCATTTCGAGATTGGCAGCATGCAAACTATTTTTTTACTGCCAGCTTTAAACATGTATGGATGAAAGAATACCTGTTACTGGCACAATACCCACTGTTTGTAGCAATAGTTGTAGTAGGTATTATGCTTCTATACCGTGAACTAAACGGAAGGAGACAATTACGCCTGCTGTTATTCTTTTTAGTTGGTACAGCCTGTGTTACCTATTTGATGGGTGGACAAATGCTGAACCATGATTATTATGCCGTATCGATGTACATACCTTTATGGGCATTTGCACTTGTAGTATGCACCGTCGCCTTCCGGAAGTACATTACACAAGCAGATGGACTTAAGCTGTCGCGTGCGGGTGTGCTAAGTGCTCTGCTCATTTGCTTTTTCTTTGCCGACTACCATAGTCATCAGCGATTGCAATTAGGTTACATTGGTTATTCTCCTTCTCAGCCATTATGGTTTGTAGACGGCAAGAAACTTTTTAATGAGCTGCGCATACCCGCTGATGAACGTATTATAGTATTGAACGAAGATGCACCAAATACTGCGCTTATATACTTTGACCGGCGTGGCTACCATGTGCCTCCTGCAGTGATGCACAATGGTAGCTGGCTAAAAGCATTTGCAAAAAAATTGAATGTGCGTACTATAGTGTACGATAATAGCTTTCCTAATAACACTATTAATGCAGATGGAAGCTTTGAGCAAAACTTTGCCTGGATAGGTAGCGATGACAGAATAAGTGTGTACCAACTAAAGAATAAATAAGTTGCAATACTAGATCTCCGACTAATTTATTGCATGTAAACTTACTCCCTTAGGCACTTATTACCGGATAAGTTCCTAATGTCTGGACAAATAAATGGTGTTGTTCGACTTTTTACGAAAATATGATTCCGTACCTTTACCTTCCCATTATAAAATATGGCAATGAAGATAAAATCGTTTCTGGCCAAACCTTATGCAGCAATAGTAAACAGCCGCATAAAAAAGAATATGGCCACTGCCCTGGCCGACCAACAGGCAATTCTTCAACAGCTATTAAAGACAGGTACTAAAACAGTATTTGGGAAAGACCACCATTTTGCTGCAGTAAAAGAATATAACGAATATAGTAAAGCAGTACCCATACGCGACTATGAAGCTTATAAAAGCTATATAGAGCAAATAAAAAACGGTGCGCAAAATGTACTTTGGAAAGGCAGGCCCATGTATTTTGCAAAAACATCGGGCACAACAAGTGGTGTAAAATATATACCGATAACTAAAGACTCTATACACAACCATATAGATACTGCTAAAGATGCCCTGCTGTGCTACATGTCGGAAAGCGGCAATACATCTTTTGCTGATGGCAAAATGATATTCCTCTCAGGCTCGCCGGAATTAGAAAGAGTAGGAGGCATACCTACCGGAAGACTTAGTGGTATTGTCAACCATTTTGTACCTGGATATCTGCGCCGAAATCAATTGCCTTCTTATGAAACTAACTGCATAGAAGACTGGGAAACAAAACTGGATAAAATTGTTGCTGAAACTATTACCCAGGACATGACGCTTATTAGCGGCATACCCCCATGGATGCAGATGTATTTCGATTGGTTGTATGAACGGAGTGATGGAAAAAAAATAAAAGACTTGTTCCCCAACCTGCAAGTGATAGTGCATGGAGGTGTAAACTTTGAACCCTATAAAGCCAAACTATTTGAAAGCATAGGCGCAAAGGTTGATGCAATTGAAACCTTCCCTGCATCAGAAGGCTTCTTCGCCTTCCAGGACACGCTTGACCAGGAAGGCCTATTGCTAAATACTAACTCAGGCATATTCTTCGAATTTATACCGGCGGGTGAAATATTTGACGAACACCCCACAAGGCTTTCGCTGGCCGACGTGAAGATTGGCGAAAACTATGCGCTGATAGTAAACAGTAATGCCGGGTTATGGGGATACAATATTGGCGATACAGTGCGCTTTGTAAGCATCGATCCATATAGAATTGTGGTAACGGGCCGCATCAAGCATTATATCTCTGCTTTTGGCGAACATGTTATTGGGGAAGAAGTAGAGCATGCATTGCTGCAGGCATCTAAAGAACACAATGCACATATTACCGAATTTACCGTAGCACCTATGATACAAAACAATGAGGGTTTACCTTATCATGAATGGTTTATTGAATTTGAACAGGCACCTGACAACCTCGCTGACTTTGCATTAGCAATAGATGCGCATTTGCGAAAAAAGAATATTTACTATCACGACCTGATTGCCGGCGGCATATTGCAACCACTTAAGATACGCAGTCTCAAAAAACAGAGCTTTATTGAGTATATGAAGTCTATAGGCAAGCTGGGTGGGCAAAACAAAGTACCAAGGCTTAGCAACGACAGGCAACTCGCTGATAGCATCAGCAAATGGACGATTGACTAAGCTTTTATTTTTTTGTTTGCAGCAACGCCTGGTATTGTGTAGGTTGATCGAGAATATTCAATGCTTTCTTCAATTCATCATCAGTCTTTAAACTATTCTCTATACGCCCACGTAAGTAATAATAGCGCGATACTATTTCATTTTCCAGCAAGTGCGTTATTTCTGCTTCGTGTTTCAGCAGATCCTGCTTTTTATCATGGCTTACTTTAGTTGACAGATTGTTAAAATCAGCTTTAGCAGCTTCAAAATATTTTTCCCTGGTTGCTACCGCCTTAAATGAATCAAGTGCTATTTCAGTTTCTGTTTTGTACGAATAATCTTTATTATCCAGCCATTTCACAAATTGGTTAAATTCTTCTTTCGATATAGTAAAAGATGATGCAGCTGGGATAGTATTATGCTGTTTAGCGTATTGCGTGGCGTAATCGAAAAAATAATTCTTTACATATAGCGCAATAGCCAGCTTGCTTATTTCCTCATCTTCCACTTTTATATCGGGCTCAACACCACCGCCGCTTAATACCTTACGGCCATTCTTAGTGGTGTAGGCTTTTTTAAGCGAATCGGGTATTTTACCAACACTGCCATCTGCATTGCGATTTGTATAATCTAGCGCCTGTATGCATCGTCCACTGGGTGTATAATATTTTGCTGTAGTCAGTTTTAGCCTTGCATTATACCCTAGTGGCCGTGTTACCTGCACCAGCCCCTTACCGTAAGATCTTTCTCCTATTATAACTCCCCTGTCCAGATCCTGCAATGTACCCGATACTATTTCCGAGGCGGAAGCCGAAGAGCTATTTATTAAAACAGTAACAGGTATATTAGCATCCCACACAGGGCCATTTGTATGAAAATCTTTGTCCCATTCTTTCATTTTACCTTTAGTGCTCACTATCAGTTGCCCCCTATCTACAAATAGGTTGCATACATTTACGGCTTCATCCAGCAAACCGCCGGGGTTATTGCGGAGATCCAATACAACGCCCGTCATCTTGGGCTCCTTTATTTTCAGGCTATCCAAGGCATTGCGTACCAACCTGCTACAGCCGGGCGTAAATTGAGTAAGACGCACATATCCTACATTACCCGATGGGCCCACCAGACCTGCAAAAGGCACGCTCGATACTTCTATCTCTCCTCTTGTCAGCATTTTAACGGCATCTTTACCTGTATAAACATCTCTTACTTTCATTGATAATTGGGTGCCTGGCGATCCTTTCAGTAAAAGGCTCACATCATCAATATTTTTACCCGCTAAGGTTTGATTATCAATAGATAATACAATATCACCGGAATGTAACCCTGCTTTTTGGGCGGGGCTCGCTTCATAAACATCACCCACCACTATTACATCATCTCTTTTACGCATATTAGCACCAATGCCGCCATATTTCCCTGTGGTTTGAAATTCATATTCCTCAATATCGCTTTCAGTAATATAGTTAGTGTAAGGGTCCAGTTCTTCCAGCATAGCATCAATACCGGTTTTCACCAATTTTCCTGGTTCTATAGGGTCAACGTAAAAAGTATTCAGTTCTTTGAATAAAGAAGTAAAAATGTCGAGGTTTTTAGATATCTCGAAATACGAATCACTATTTTTCGCTTGTATAAATAATGCAAGTACAGCAGTTATAGCAATACCAAGAATAAATCCTCTGAAATTTTTTATATATCTCACTTTAAAAAATATGTATGTATTACAGATAACAATTTAGGCAAAAAGGAACTAGCATTTTCACGTACTAAAATATTTAACAAATAGCACATAATATATTTGGCTTGAATAATGGAAAATTGCTATCTTGCAATCATAACTATTTTGAAGATGAAAAAAGCTATACTAGTTTTTTTAAGTGTTGTTGGCGTATATACTGCACAAGCGCAGGCAACCTTTACAACCCCTGCCGATACGCTATTTGCGATAATGAATTCTGATGGCACCGTTGATGTACATAATGATATTACCCCTACCGGTACATCTGTATTTATAGATTGGCATATAATAGACCAAAATGTACCTGCATCTGTTTTAAACGCAAATGTTCTTGGTATTTGCGACAATGAACGCTGTTACATGTACGCAGGTAGTAACCCGGGATGGAGTACAATACACTCAACTAAAGAAATATTTGCTAACGACGACGAGCGTAAGTCATTTAAAATAACTTTAGATCCGGATGTTTATCCAGCTTCAGCATTAGGCCCATATTATGTAACCGTAATGCTGATGGATCACAATAGCAGTTATTCTAAAAACATAACTTTTGGTATCCAACGCTTCCCTACATCAGTTAGTTCGGTGTCAAAAAATGCTGATAATATTTCTATTTATCCTAACCCTGCTAAAAACGATATAAACGTTGTTTTTAATGCTAATTCAAACATTAAAAATATAGCAGTTTATAACTTGATAGGAAAAATAGTTAGTATATATAGGGTAACTGGCAACAGCGCTAAACTAGATCTTTCTAATGTACCTTCAGGTATCTACTTCATGCGTTTGGTTGATAATACGGGCAACATAGTTGCTACTCGTAAATTTACCCATCAATAGGTTTTAAATCATCTCTTTATAAAAAGCCCACGCGTTGCGTGGGCTTTTTATTTACATACCTGTTACTTAAATCCCCCTTTTTGTATGGCGGAAAACGCTTAAATTAGTAGTATCCTGAATATATATATTTAGAATGTGGGGTGGAGATTATTAATTAATAATTCGGCTATGAAAAACAGATTAATATTAACCTTACTTATACTTTTATTGGCAAATATGGCTAATGCGGGCACCGTATATCATGATTGGGACCGGGCATTGGCAGAAAAGTATAACGTAAGGGTTATAAAGATGACCTTCCGTGTAATGGATTCTATTCCTGATATACTGGATCAGTTCCCTAATCTTGAAGAAGTAAACTTCAGCAATAACACTATCAGAGTGCTACCTACCTCTCTATTTAGATGCACGAAGCTAAAAAAAGCTAATTTCCTCAGAAACAAGATATCAACCATACCTGATGAGATAGGTAATTTGACCAAACTTGAAGAGCTATCATTAAGCTATAACAGAATTGTAAACGTACCTGCAACTATTGGTAATTTAACCAATTTGCGGGTACTCAATTTATCAGGTAATGAAATAGAAATGCTACCAGGCACTATAGGGAACCTTCAAAAATTAACAGAGTTACGATTAAAGCAGAATAGTATTTCTGAACTACCTGCCGAAATCACAAGCGTAAATACTTTACAACTTATAGACCTTAACCAAAATACATTACACCATTTACCCGAAGATATTGGCAGATTGGAAAATTTGCGCTTTTTATACATAGCGCGAAACAGACTGGAATATATACCCTCTTCTATTGGCAATTGTAAAAAACTTCAAGAGCTGGATGCTGCATATTGTGGCGCCATGAGATTAAACGACAACTTATCTGAAATACGCGCACTAGACCGGGTATATATCGACAACCGCACACAAATGTTCTACCAAAACCCCAGAAACTATTACAGACAGAAAATAATTGTAGTAGGTGCATCGGATAACGTATACAGACCTTCACAATAGTAGGCTCAAATGCTTAAAATCCTATAACAAATAAGGGCTTACCGATTAGGTAAGCCCTTATTTATATTACTAATATCATTGTTTAATGTTCTGCTTCACCCGGTTTCAACGGAGTTGTTTGCGGTATGAAATCGTTACCATTACCATCATCTTTATAGTCGTATGGCCAACGGTGCACTTCAGGTATTTCACCTTCCCAGTTACCGTGCCCTGGATTAATCGGTGTAGTCCATTCAAGTGTTGGTGAACCCCATGGGTTAGGGTTGGTTAATTTCCTTCCGCGGAATATGCTGGCGAAGAAGTTAACCACAAACAACAACTGAGCAAAGAATACTATAATGGCTGTGATACTGATAAAAGCGTTCAGGCTATCGAAGTGCTTGAAAGACTCCCATGAGCTATAATCATAATAACGGCGTGGCATACCTGCAATACCTTCGTAGTGCATAGGCCAGAAGATAAGGTAAGCACCTGCAAACGTCAGGAAGAAGTGAATATAACCCAGTGTATTATTCATGAACCTGCCAAACATTTTAGGGAACCAGTGGTAAATACCCGCGAACATACCAAAGAAGGCCGACACACCCATTACTATATGGAAGTGGGCAACTACGAAATAAGTATCGTGCAGGTGAATATCCAGTGCAGAGTTACCAAGGAAGATACCGGTAAGACCACCAGAGATGAACAGTGATACGAAACCAAGTGCAAACATCATTGGCACTGTGAAACGTATATTACCACGCCATATAGTAGTAAGCCAGTTAAATACTTTTACAGCTGATGGTACCGCGATAAGCAAGGTTAACAGTACGAAGATAGAACCCAGAAACGGACTCATACCTGTTACGAACATGTGGTGTGCCCACACCAGGAACGCCAGCACCGTAATACCTATCAGCGATATGATCATTGCAAAATAACCAAATATCGGTTTGCGGCTGTGGTTTGAAAGTACTTCTGAAGCCATACCCATACCCGGTAACATGATAATGTACACCTCAGGGTGACCCAGGAACCAGAATAAGTGCTGATAAAGTATCGCTGAGCCACCGATATGCGGCAAGGCTTTACCACCTATAAATATTTCTGACAGGTAGAAACTGGTACCGAAATTACGGTCGAATATCAGCAGCACGAAGCCTGAGAATAATACAGGGAATGAAAGAATACCCAGAACAGCAGTAAAGAACAGCGCCCATATAGTTAGTGGCAGGCGTGTCATGCTCATACCTTTGGTACGCATGTTCAGGATAGTTGATACATAGTTAAGCCCACCCAGAAGTGAAGACACAACGAACAGAGCCATACTTATCAACCAAAGGTCCATACCTACACCCGAACCCATTGATGCTTCTTTTAAGGCACTCAATGGCGGGTAAGTAGTCCAGCCACCCGATGCAGGGCCTGTTTGTACGAAAAGGGAAACAAACATGAATATGCTGGCAATAAAAAAGAACCAGTAAGAAAGCATATTCATGAACGGAGACGCCATATCGCGTGCGCCTATCTGAAGAGGAATAAGTAAGTTGGCAAACGTACCACTCAAACCTGCAGTTAATACGAAGAATACAAGTATGGTACCGTGCATAGTAACCAAACCGTAATAAAATTCAGGCGACAGTTTACCACCTTTTGCCCATTCGCCCAGAAATTTTTCCATAATAGGAAATGTTTCATTGGGAAAACCTAGCTGCAGGCGAAAGAACACTGAGAACAAAGCGCCTATGATAGCCCATATAATACCGGTTATCAGAAATTGCTTTGCAATGATTTTGTGATCCTGGCTGAATATATACTTCGTAATGAAATGTTGCTCATGATGTGCATGATCATGATGCGCATCGCCCGCATGGGCGCCATGTGCTATATTAGGTCCGTCTATAACAACTGTATTACTCATTTTTTATTCAATTATGGCCCTTATTGCGGCCGATTACTTCATTGTTATTGCTTTAACACTATCATTTGTTGGTGCAGGCGCAGCCTCAGTACCTGCAGGTGCAGCAGGTGCATTGCTTGCCGCGTAGTAAGATTGCTGTTTAGCCATCCATTCATCATATTCGGCCTGCGTTTCTACTATTATAGTACCACGCATTGAATAGTGGCCTTTACCGCACATCTGGTCGCAGGAAATTTCATAAATGAAATCAGGATTACCTGTTAGTTCTTTCATTTCCTTAGATGTGTGTTTAGGTGTAAACCACATAGAAGTAATGATACCCGGTACAGCATCCATTTTCATACGGAAGTGCGCAAGACCCACATCGTGTATCACATCGCGCGAGCTGATGATAAGCTTGATTGGCTTATTGACTACCATATGCAGCTCACCGTTCTGTGCTATCACATCATCCATATTATCCTTATCATTCCAGTCAAGACCCATTACGTTGTTAGCGTCATTTATCTTACGGAAATCTCTTTTACCTAATACATTGTCTTTACCTGGGTAGCGTATCAGCCAGTTGAATTGTTTACCCATCACTTCCACTATTTGCGCTTCCTTCGGAGCTTCTGAAGTCAACGAAACCCAGTTACGCAAACCTACAGCCACCAATGCAGCCATAGCTATAGCCGGTATAGTTGTCCATATCAATTCAAGTTTATTATTATGCGCGTAGAAGAAAGCCGTTTTCTTTTCAGTTGACTGGTAGCGAAAGCAGAACCAGAATAGGATAGTTTGTGTAAGCAGGAATACAAAGCCGGTAACCCAAAGAGTAACCAACAACATGCTATCATACCTTTCACCATGATCTGATGCCGACACAGGCAACATCTTATCTATAAGCGCTACATGGCATCTCCAGATGCCATACAACCCCAGGATAAAGAATATGACAAGCAGCCAGGCCATCATACGGTTAACCTGCGCCCTTACTTTTTCCTCTCCTTTAAGGATAGTGGCGTATTCACTTGCTTTTGCTATCTGGTAGATGATTACAAATACCAGTAAGATCAATACTATTGTTAAAAATCCCGACATGGTCAGTTCAGCTTGTATTTACTTGTTATAAGTTTATATACTTTTTTCTCTACTTATCGTTTTCCCGTCTGTATATCTTCTTCGCTCTTCAATAATTTAGCTCTGGTGCAATATAGCTTCTTTCAGCAGCGGGTGGTTATTAGGCACCAGCGACGATTTAGCAAGCGTACGTGAAACAGAAAATATCAATACACCAATGAATCCTGCAAAGATACCTAGTTCGTACCAGTCCAGGTGCCAGTTAGCACCCAGAGGGCCAGGCATGGTCATAATGTAAAAATCTAACCAATGGCCGAAGATAATTATCATCGCCATAAAACAAACCGTGAAATAGTTACGTTTACTTGGGCGAGACATTAGTATCAATATCGGCATAATAAAGTTAATAATGAATGTAGCATACCATATCATTCCGTAAGGGCCTTGCTGGCGCATTTTGAAATAGGTTGTTTCTTCAGGTATGTTACTGTACCATATCAGCATATATTGTGCAAACCAAACATAAGTCCAGAATATGCTGAATGCAAACATAAGCTTACCGAGGTCATGTATATGTTCTTTAGTTACCAGTTGCAGATTACCTTGATTTTTCAAGTAAACTACAAATAGCAAGATGAAAGACATGCCTGTTACAAATGAGCTGGCCCATGTATACCAACTAAACATTGTTGAATACCAGTGTGCATCTATACTCATGATCCATAACCATGGGGTGGTACTCATTTGCGTAAGTGCATAAACAAACAGGAAACCTGCAGACCACTTAAACATCGTCCAGTATAGTTTAGTACTATTCTTAGGCGCAGATTCTTGTGCAATAGAGATAGCACGAAATTTGCGGCCAAAGAAAGACCATAATGCAATAGTAACCACCGTAAAACCAATAAACATGCCGGGGCTCAGAAACCATTTTTTGCCTTCTAATATCTTATCACCATGAGGCGTTACCCAGTGGTAGATGGGGTTATGACCATCTATTTTGAAAGCAAATGCAGTACAAAAAAGTACAACCATAGCTATCAAACCAAATATCCACACATTGGCACCTATTGCTTCAGGTACTCTTTTATAGGCCACTAACCAGCCCCCTTGTGCCAGTGATGCCGCAGCCTGTATAAAAACACAAGCCGTTGTAGATAAGAGGAACATCACACTGTTCTGTACCAACACTATCCAGAATCTTGTTTTTGCTATATGGTCGCCGCCAAGAAGCGTAATCGCACCAATTACCAACGCCAATATACCTATCACCATCAGGGCAATACTGGTATTTCTCATCCGCGCCGGTATCTCAAAACGTTCGTTCATTTGTCAAACTTTATTAGAAGTACGTTTATAATTTCTTTTTCTATTATTAATGTTTTGCCACTTTAGCTTCCATCGCCATAGCGGTATCAGCCGTAGCTTTCTTAGTAGTATCGGCAGCCGTGCCTGTACCCAGTGTAAACGCATCGCCACCATTAGCGGCCTGTGTTTTCTTAATGTACGATATTATTTGCCAGCGTTGTTTTACATCCAGCTGGCTGGCGTAAGAACCCATGGCGTTTTTACCAAACTTTATAGCTGCATACATAGTGCCCACAGGCATGTGCAGATATTTAGCATCTTTCAGGTTGGCAGGCATTGCAGCAAATTTACCACTTGCATACAACGGGCCCTGGCCATCCAAATTAGCGCCGTGGCATATAGCACAATAAATATTGAATAAACGGCCACCTTCTGCTACTTCATCTTCAGAAAAACGCATAGAAGTAGTAAAAGCTTTATACGCATTTGTATCGCCTTCCATAAGATGCTCGGGCAATGCATGGCCTATTGCTATTGTACCAGGTACTGGCAGGCGGCTTGTCTGACTATCAGCGAAATTAGGATTGGCGGTATAAGCATCGTAAGCGCGTGAGTAGGTCATATCCGGCGCATAGGTTTTACCCGGGTTGCGGCGCATATCACCACTGTTGCACGCAGCAAGGCTCAGTCCTATCAGGCTTGCCACTACTATGCTCTTGGTCTTATTCATAAATATTGAAAAATTCAAAAAAGTCAATTCAAAAAATTTCTTTTACTCACTGCTGTTAGGCAAGCTTTTCATAAGGTTCTTCCTGGTCGAAGCGGCCATACCACCATTCCGATTCTGCTATTTGTACCGAAGTCTCTACCGTACCTGTCGACTTCAGGAAATCAATTACTTCCTGTTCAGTTACATGATCATTCAGTTCTATCGCTACTACAAAAAGATCGTCAGTTTGGCGCGGATGAAAAACGTGTTTCTTAACACCCGGCATTATCTGATTCAGGTAGCAGAAAGTAAGCACCATACCTACTGCTGCAAACAGTACTGTCAACTCGAAAGTGATGGGGATGAATGCAGGTAGTGAAAAGTGCGGCTTACCACCAAAATTAATAGGCCAATCACTTAAGAATATCCAAGACATAAAGCCTAATGCAGTGCAAGTACCGGTAATACCATATATAAAACCCGCAACGTGCAAGTCGGTATCCTTAAGCCCTAGCGCATGGTCAAGACCGTGTACCGGAAAGGGTGTATAAACATCATGCAGTTTATAGCCACTGTTACGTACTTTCTTTACTGCAGGAAACAATACTTCCTCATCATCGTAACAACCTACTGCAAATTTCTTTATAGCCATTTATCAAAAAATTCAAAAATGTTTAAAATCAAAACTCAATTACCTGATTCCTGATCTTCTTATATTAATGATGGTGTGCTGCCATTTGTTCGTGTAAAAACTCTTCAGTTCCTTTCTCGTCTATAGCTGCCATTTTCTTTTTCTGTGCTTCGCCTGATGTTTTCAATACAAACTTGATCTCAGAAATAGCGATAACCGGGAAGTATTTAGCAAACAGGAAGAAGCAAGTAAAGAATAAACCAAATGTACCCAGGTAGAAACCAACCTCAGGCCATGTAGGCGAGTAATAAGTCCAACTACCAGGCAGGTAATCGCGATAAAGTGAAGTAACAATGATTACAAAACGCTCGAACCACATACCTATATTCACTACTATCGACATGATGAAAGTGAACGGAACATTACGACGAAGTTTTTTGAACCAGAACAACTGAGGAGATACCACGTTACAGGTCATCATAGCCCAATAACTCCACCAGTAGGGACCTAAGATACGCCAGTTAAACGCTTCTTTCTCGTACAACACCTGGCTGTAATAAGCCATGAAAAGCTCAGTTAAATAAGCCACACCCACTATTGAACCCGTAAGTACAATTACTTTGTTCATAGCTTCCAGGTGGCCAATAGTAATGTAGTCTTCCAGGCCCATGATGCGGCGGCACACAATCAGCAGGGTATTCACCATTGCAAAACCCGAGAAGATGGCACCCGCAACGAAGTACGGAGGGAAGATAGTTGTATGCCAACCGGGTATTACCGATGTAGCAAAGTCAAAAGATACTATGGTGTGTACCGAAAGTACCAGTGGTGTACTTAAACCTGCCAATACCAGCGCCAGCGCTTCGTGACGTTGCCAGTTTTTAGCCGTACCTGTCCAGCCGAACGATGCAAGGCCATATAACCTCTTGCGAAGTTTGGTCTTAGCGCGGTCGCGGATGGTTGCAAAGTCAGGAATAAGACCCGAATACCAGAATAATAATGATACCGTGAAATAAGTTGAGATCGCAAACACGTCCCAAAGCAGGGCCGAGTTGAAGTTAGGCCATAGCGGGCCACGTGTGTTAGGGTAGGGCAATACGAAGAAACCATCCCATACACGACCCATGTGGAAGATAGGGAACTGGCCTGCGCACATTACAGCGAAGATCGTCATAGCCTCTGCCGCACGGTTTACACCCGTACGCCAGCCCTGGCGGAAAAGCAAAAGGATAGCCGAGATAAGTGTACCGGCGTGACCGATACCTACCCACCATACGAAGTTGGTGATATCCCAACCCCAGCCCACTGTACGGTTAATACCCCATACACCGATACCGAAGTATACTTCCCAGAATACAGAAAATACACCAAACATAAGCAGGGCAACGGAAAAGAAGAAACCCACATACCACATACGGCCAGGTTTCTGCTCAATCGGCCTTACAATGTCCTCAGTCACCTGATGATAGTCCTTATCACCATCAACCAGCGGTTCCCTTACAAACGATTCGTACTTTAAATGCATAGCACGTTATTAGTAAAAATTCAAAAGTCTAGTTTCAAAATATTCCAATCTCACACTTCTCTTCACTGCCCGTAAAGCGGGCGTTTCAATTATTATATATGCTCAGTATACATACCATCCAGTGTTTCGTTGCCCGAAACTATCATATCAGCGTTACGTATCTTAGATAGGTAGTTGACATTAGGTAAAGTATGTATTTGCTCCAGTACGTAGAAAGTACGTTCTCTTTGTTCTTGCTTACGCAGTTTAGAGATAGCGCTTTCAGGGTCGTTAACGTTACCAAATACGATACAACCTGAAGCACATGCTTGCTGGCAAGCTGTGCGTACTTCTGAATCTTTTACATTGCGGCCTTCTTTCTTAGCCGAAAGCTTGGCATCTTGCAAACGCTGTACGCAGAAGCTACATTTTTCCATCACACCACGGCTACGTACTGTAACATCCGGATTCAGCACCATACGTGTCAGGTCATCGTTCACGTCATCGCGACGGTGATCTTCGTACAGGTTGTCTTCGAAACAGTCAGCACCGTTCCAATCCATCCAGTTAAAGTGACGTACTTTATAAGGACAGTTATTAGCGCAATATTTAGTACCTATACAACGGTTGTAAGCCATTTGGTTCAGGCCTTCACTGCTGTGGTTGGTAGCAGATACAGGACAAACGTTTTCGCAAGGCGCGTTATCGCAATGCTGGCAAAGCATCGGCTGGAAGATGGTCTGGATTGTATCCGGCTCATCTGGCTGGCCGCTGAAATAACGGTCGATACGCAACCAGTGCATTTCCTGCGATTTCAATACGTGTGTTTTACCTACTACTGAAATGTTATTTTCAGCCTGGCAAGCTACAACGCAAGCACCACAACCTATGCAACTGCTAAGGTCTATCGACATACCCCAGTGTATACCCGGAGATTCGTAAACTGGATATAATGTAGCGTTAGCACGGAATTTTTCTTCAAAATCAGCTGGCACAGCTTCACCACCGTGTCCCTCTTCAGCACCATGTTCACCATGAGCTTCCGCATTACCATGCGCACTTTTCTCCCATGGCAATGTACCATAGTGGCCAGATTCAGCATAGCGTTCTTTCAGCAGGTGGTTGGGGTCTTTGCTGAATTCTTCAAGAGTGAATTCTTGTATAATAGGGCGGGCTTCAGAGTTGTAGTGGGTCTGTGTTATCGCCACTTCATAAGTACCCGCCAGTTTTTCTACCGAAATATTGTTGCTGTAGTTAAAAGTTTGTCCGTTAAAAGCAACAAACGGATAAGCATTTTTACCTGTGTTAGCAGCTGCGCGGCCTACTTTTTCATCGCGGCCATAACCTACAGCTATTGCTACTACATCATTATGCTGACCCGGTACAACTATCATTGGCAGTTCTACCTCGTAGCCATTGGC